>NZ_JBFBAF010000054.1:0-45966 GCF_040682095.1 Amycolatopsis sp. NPDC051372 | reverse complement strand
CCGGCGTCGCCTTCTCCGCCGCGAAAATCAGATCGCCCTCGTTCTCACGATCCTCATCATCGACCACCACCACCGCACGACCCGCCGCGATGTCCGCGACCGCCGCCTCGATGGCGTCCGCGTCGAACACCGTGCCGGCACCGCAGGGCGTCCAGCCCGTCCGCGGCTCGGCCGCCTTCGTCTCGCTCACGGCTGCTCCTTCGTACCGTCGGACCGAACGTCAGACATTGTGCGCGCTCGCGGCCAGATGTGGGATCGCGAGCTTCTCGACGTACTTCGCGACGACGTCCACTTCGAGGTTCACGAGGTCGCCCGCCTCGCGCCGGCCCAGCGTCGTGGCCTCGAGCGTGGTGGGGATCAGCGCCACGGAGAACTGCTCGTCGGTGATCGAAGCCACAGTCAGCGACACACCGTCGACGGCGATCGAGCCCTTCTCGACGACGTACTTCGCCAGGCCCGTGGGCAGGGCGAACGTGGTCACGCCCGTGTCGTCGCGGGACAGGAAGACGCCCGTGCCGTCGACGTGGCCCTGCATGATGTGCCCGCCGAGCCGGCCGCCCGCGGGGGTGGCGCGCTCGAGGTTCACGGCGTCGCCCACGGCCACCTTGGCGAGGCTGGAGCGGGCGAGTGTCTCGTTCACCACATCGACGGTGAACCCACCCTCCGAGACGTCCACGACCGTCAGGCACACACCGCTGACGGCGATGGAGTCGCCGTGGTTCGCGTCGGACGTGACCAGGGGGCCACGCACCGTGAGCCGCGCCATGTTCGTGCCCTGCTCGACCGCGGTGACTTCGCCGATTTCCTCGACAATCCCGGTGAACACTGCTGCTGCCTCCTCGCCGCCGTCACCGTCCGAACCCGGTGATCCCTCCATCCAACACCCGCCCGCACCCCGAAGCTTCCCCGGGCGCGGGGTCAGTTCGCGCGGTGGCGCGCGGCCTGTTCACGCAGCGCCGCGACCGCCAGGCCCGGGTTGTCCGCTCCGTAGACAGCGGACCCGGCGACGAAGCAGTCGACGCCGGCTTCGGCGGCCTGCTCGATGGTCTCGGCGTTGATCCCGCCGTCGATCTCGACCACGAGCTTGAGGTGGCCGGTGTCGACGAGGCGGCGCGCGGTGCGCACCTTCTCCAGCACATCGGGGATGAACGACTGGCCGCCGAACCCGGGCTCGACGGACATCACGAGCAGCGTGTCGTAGTGCTTGAGGGTCTCGAGGTAGGGCTCGATCGGGGTGCCGGGCTTCACCGACAGGCCGGCCTTCGCCCCCGCCGCACGCAGGTCCTTCGCGAGCTTCACCGGGTCGTTCGCGGCTTCCACGTGGACCGTGACGTTGTAGGCGCCGGCCTCGGCGTAACCGATCGCCCAGCGATCCGGGTCGTCGATCATCAGGTGGCAGTCGATCGGCACGTCGGTGGACTTCAGCAGCGCCTCGACCACGGGCAGCCCGAGCGTCAGGTTGGGCACGAAGTGCGCGTCCATCACGTCCACATGGACCCAGTCGGCGCGGGTCTCCCCCGGGTGCGCGATCGCCGCGATCTCCTCGCCGAGCCGGGCGAAGTCCGCGGACAGGATGCTGGGTGCGATGAGGGGTCGATCGGCCACGCCCCGAGTCTAGGTCGGGCCTGTTAACCGTCGTGAACCGGCTGCGGCGGCCCGGTGTTCTCTTTTCGGACATCCATCGATCATCCGGATGATGCACGCGGAACACATGCACACGAACTAATAGCCCGTGCCGGAGTTTCCGGATTAATCACCATCCGAGGAGAAACTGCATGAGAACGCTCTTCGCCGGCCGCCGCAAGTGGCTGACCGCGGGCGCGCTCGGCGCCGCGCTGATCGCCGCGGCCCCGGTCGCCCTGGCGACTTCGGACACCGCGACGTCGCGCACGGCCTCCGCGGGTGACCGCACGCAAGACGTCCGCAACGCGATCCAGGGCGGCACCGCGCGCAACGTGATCCTGTTCATCGGCGACGGCATGGGCCAGTCGGAGATCACAGCGGCGCGCAACTACGAGCGCGGCGCGGCCGGGCGGCTCGCGATGGACGAGCTGCCGCTGACCGGCGACTACACCACGTACGCCGTGGAGCAGAACAACCCCGCCAAGCCGAACTACGTGACCGACTCGGCCGCGTCCGGCACCGGCTGGGCCACCGGCACCAAGACCTACAACGGCGCGATCTCGGTCGACGCGTACGGCAACCCCGTGCCGACGATTCTGGAGCTGGCCAAGCGCGGTGGCCTGCGCACCGGTGACGTCACCACCGCTGAGGTCCAGGACGCGACCCCGGCCGTGCTCGGCTCCCACGTGGTCAGCCGCGACTGCAAGGGCCCGGTCGAGACGACCGCCAAGTGCGCGCAGAACGCCAAGGAGAACGGTGGCGCCGGCTCGATCTCCGAGCAGCTGGTGCAGACCCGCCCCGACGTCCTGCTGGGTGGCGGCGCGGCCTTCTTCGACCAGAAGGTGACGGCCGGCAAGTTCAAGGGCAAGACCGTGCTGGACCAGGCGAAGGCGGCCGGCTACAACGTCGTCAACACCGCGGCTGATCTGGCGAAGGCGAAGAAGGGCAAGCCGGTTCTCGGCCTGTTCGCGCAGAACAACATGTCGGTGAACTGGACCGGCCCGGCCGCGGTCCACGGCGGCACGAAGCCGTCCCGTTGCACCCCGAACGCGGCGCTGCCGAAGACCCAGCCGAAGCTCGCCGACCAGACCCGCAAGGCGATCGAGCTGCTCGACGACCGCCACAGCGACAAGGGCTTCTTCCTGCAGGTCGAAGGCGCCAGCATCGACAAGCAGGACCACGCGGCCGACCCGTGTGGCCAGATCGGCGAGACGGTCGACTTCGACTCCGCGATCGCCGCGGGCCTGGCGTACGCCCGCAGCCACCGCGACACGCTCGTGCTCGTGACGGCCGACCACGGCCACAGCAGCCAGATCGTGGAGCCCACCGCCACCCCGGGCCTGACCGCGGCGCTGGTCACCAACGAGGGCTCGAACATGACGATCGCCTACGGCACCGCCGAGACGGGCGGCTCGCAGTCGCACACCGGCACCCAGGTCCGCATCGCGGGCTACGGGCCGCAGGCCGCGAACATCGTCGGGCTCACCAACCAGACGGACGTGTTCTCGACGCTGAAGCGCGCGCTGCACCTGCGCTGACGTTCTGCTGACGGGTGTGTCCCCGGTTTCCGGGGGCACACCCGTTTCTCATGCGCCGGGCAGCAGGTCGAGGACTTCCGACCAGGGCCGCCGGGGGTCGAGGCGGTGGAGGCGGACACCCGCCGACTTCAGCGTGTCCAGGTGACGCTGCCAGGCCGGGTGGTGCACCCGCGTGTCCTGGATCTGGTACGCCACCACGATCGTGATCCCGGGCGCCCCGAGGACGTCGCCGAGCAGGGTCAGCGCCTGGTTGTCGGCGATGCCCAGGGCGAGTTTGGCCAGGGAGTTGGCCGACGCGGGGGCGAAGAGGAACACCGACGGGTCCGGGTGGGGGCGCGGCTCGCCGGGCAGGCGCGAGACGCTGCGGACCGGCAGGTCGGTGGTGGCGGCCAGCTCGGTCAGCCCGCCCGTCGCCTCCAGCCAGCGGTGGGCGACGGGCGTCAGCGTGACCGCGAGCCGCCAGCCGCGCGTGGCGGCGGGGCGGGCCAGCTCGGCGGTGAACCGGGTGTCCAGCCCACCGCACGAGCTCGCGACCAGGCCGAGGTCTCTCACGGTTTGCGCAGGGTGGCGCAGAACATCGCGTCGGTGCCGTGGCGGTGGGGCCACAGCTGCACGTACGGGCCGTCGCCGAGCTGCGGCACGCCCGGGAAGAACTCGCGTGCGTCGAGGACTTCCGACTTGGTGCGGCGGGCGATCTCGCCGACGACGCCCTCGGTCTCGGCGAGGTGCGGCGAACACACGACGTAGGTGACCACACCGCCCGGCCGGACCAGGTCCAGCGCGGCCGTGAGCAGCTCGCCCTGCAGCTTGGTGAGGTCGGAGACGTCGCTGGGCTTGCGGCGCCAGCGGGCTTCCGGCCGCCGCCGCAGGGCGCCGAGGCCGCTGCACGGCGCGTCGACGAGCACGCGGTCGTAGCCCGGTTCGAGGCCGGACTCGCGGCCGTCGGCGACGTGCACCTTGACCGGCAGGCCGCGCGTCGCGTTCTCCACGAGCTTCGCGCGGTGCGGGGCCTTCTCGACGGCGTCCACGGTCGCGCCGGTGATCGCCGCGAGCGCGCCGAGCAGCGCGGCCTTGCCGCCGGGGCCGGCGCACAGGTCGAGCCAGCGTTCGTCGGAGCCTTCGAGCGGCACCTTCGTGGCGGCGATCGCGCACAGCTGGCTGCCCTCGTCCTGCACTGCGGCGAGGCGTTCGCGCACCGGCTCGACGTCGGCCGGGTCACCGGCGCCGGCGGGTAGGCGCACGCCGTAGGGCGAGTACGGGGCGACGTCGCCGCCCGTGATCGCGGCCAGCTCGTCGGCGCTGATCTCGCCGGGGCGCGCGACCAGGTGCACCTCGGGGCGGGCGTCGTCGGCTTCGAGCGCCGCCTTCAGCTCCGCGCCCTTGTCGCCCAGCGCTTCCGCGAACGAGCGCGCGACCCAGCGCGGGTGCGCCGTGCGCAGCGCGTACGAGCCGATCGGGTCGGCCGACTCGTCGGGCGCCAGCTCGTCGAGCCAGGCCTGTTCGTCCTTTGCGGACACCGAGCGCAGGATCGCGTTGGCGAAGCCAGTTGCCCACGAACCGGCTTCGGCGCGCACGAGGTCCACAGTGGACCCGACGGCCGCGTGCTCCGGGATGCGCGTGCGCAGCAGCTGGTAGACGCCGAGGCGCAGCGCGTCGAGCACCACCGGGTCCGTCTTCTCGATCGGCCGCTCGGCGCAGGCGCCGATCACGGCGTCGAGCAGGCCCTGGGCGCGCGAAGCGCCGTATGTGAGCTCCGTGGCCAGCGCCGCGTCGCGGCCGGAGATGCGACGTTCACGAAGCAGCTGCGGCAGCACGAGGTTCGCGTACGCGTCCTTCTCGCGCACCGCGCGCAGCACGTCGAACGCGACCTGGCGAGCCGGATCGACCTCCGGCGGACGGCGCGGTCCCTCTTTGCGCGGAGCCGGCCGGCCCCGCTGCGGCCTCGACGGCCGCCGTTCCCCACGCTCGTTCACCGCAGGCGCTCTCCCTCTTCGATCCGTGTACCGCGCGCCCAGTCGGTGGCCGCCATCCGTTTCTTGCCCGATGCCTGGACCTCGCCCAGCCGCACCGGTTTCGTCGCCGTGCCCACGAGCACGCGCTTGCGCTCGACCACGAGCTCGCCCGGCGGCGGGCCCGGTTCGTCGACCACCGTGACGGGCCCCAGCTTGAAGCGCTCGCCGCGGAACTCCGCCCACGCGCCCGGCTCCGGCGTCACCGCGCGGATCTGCCGGTCGACGGCCGCGGCCGGGTCCGCGAACGATACGCGAGCGTCTTCGACCGTCACCTTCGGCGCGTAGGTCATGGCGTCGGCGGACTGCTCGACGGCCCGCAGCGTGCCGTCCTCGATGCCGTCCATGGTGGACAGCAGCAGGTGCGCGCCCGACTCGGCGAGCCGGCCCAGCAGCGTGCCCGAGGTGTCCGCCGGGCCGATCTTCTCGGTGACGACGCCGAAGACGGGACCGGCGTCGAGCTCCTTGACGATGCGGAACGTGCTGGCGCCGGTGATCTCGTCACCCGCGCGGATCGCCGACTGCACCGGCGCGGCGCCGCGCCACGCGGGCAGCAGCGAGAAGTGCAGGTTCACCCAGCCGTGGACCGGGATGTCGAGCGCGGACTGCGGCAGCAGCGCCCCGTATGCGACGACGGGGCACGCGTCGGGCGCCAGCTCCGTGAGGCGCGCGAGGAACGCGGGGTCCCCGGCGCGCGCGGGCGTGAGCACCTCGATGCCGTGCTCGTCGGCGAGCGCCCCGACGGGCGAGCGCACGACGTGGCGGCCGCGCCCGGCCTGGGCGTCGGGGCGCGTCACCACCGCGACGACCTCGTGGCGGCCGGATTCGAGCAGAGCGCGCAGCGAGGGCACCGCGGGTTCGGGGGTACCGGCGAAAACGAGCCTCATCACCGCACCTCCGGAAGCGATTCGTACTGGTTGGACATCACGGTCGAGTCTAGAAGACCCGCGCGTCGCCGCGGCGGTGGTGCCAGGATCGGGGGATGACCACGCTCAAGCAGACCCTCCACGACGACCTCACCACCGCCATCAAGGCGCGCGACCAGCTCCGCTCCGCAACCCTGCGGCTCACTCTCTCGGCCATCGGCTACGAGGAAACCGCGGGCGACACCCACCGCGAGCTCTCCGACGACGAGGTGCAGAAGATCATCACCCGCGAGGTGAAAAAGCGCCGCGACGCCGCCGAGGCCTTCGCAGGCGCCGGCCGGGCCGAATCGGCCGACAAGGAGCGCGCCGAGGCGGAGATCCTCACGGGCTACCTGCCTGCGCAGCTGTCGGACGAGGAACTGACGGCACTGGTCACGGACGCGGTGGCGGCGACCGGCGCGTCCGGGATGGCGGGGATGGGCGCCGTGATGAAGGCCGTGCAGCCGAAGGTCGCGGGGCGCGCGGAAGGTGGCCGGGTGGCGGCGGAGGTGAAGAAGCAGCTGGCCGGTTGAGCGATTGTCACCGGCCAACGCATTGCGCGAAGGCGAGGTCGTCAGGTGGATTCCTTTGCCGAAAAGAGAAAACCCGGTCCCCGCCGTGTGCGGGACCGGGTTCCCGGCCGCCCGGGAATCGTGGTGTGGCAGGGAACGAGGGCGGCCTACCGGAGGGCGATGACGGCCAGGGTCGTCAGTCCGCCGAGGCCGCCGACCGCCATGACGACGCCCGCGAGCGCGGCGGCCGCCGCGGCGGTCTTCACGACGAAGCCGACGATCCGCCGCACGATCCGCACCGCGACGACGAACAGCACGAGGGCGATCACCAGCACGACCGTCGACGTGTCGGGGCCGCTCTCGCCGGCGGCGGCCGCCAGCGCGCTCATCGACGGCCTCGCCCGGCGCCGATCCGTTCGGCCGGCGGGATTTCGTGCGCGGCATCACGCCAGGCCTCGAACTCGCGGCGGGTTTCGAGGGCGCGCCGGCGTTCGGAACCCAGGCGCCAGGCCCACCGCCAGCCGACGGCGAGCGAGACCGCCGAGCCGAGCACGAGCACCAGAACCGCTTGTACGACAAGGCCGCTGAAGTCGGCGAGACTCAAGAGCACCAGCAGCGCCCACAGCTGCATCACGGTGAACGGGATCACCAGCGCCGCCGCGTAGACCCCGCGGCGCCAGCGAATCGGTTGCGGGGCGGGAAGAAACGGGTCCATGGCTGCCTCCGTCGTGAGTGTGTGCTACCAGGATTCCCCTGTGGCGCAGGGAAATCTGTGTCTGCAGACACGTTCGGGCAAAGTTCAGCGAGCGAGCCGGCCCAGTTCCGCGAACCGGTGGATCACGACCTGTCCGCGCGCGGTGCTGAGCACGCCGAGCCGGCGCAGTTCCCGCGTCACCCGGGCCCACGATTCGCGCGAAACCGCCGCGGTGGTCGCGAGTTCGGCCTGGGTGCCGGGGATCGCGATGACGATGTCGTCGCCCCGGCGCACCCCGTGCTGCACGGCCAGCTGCATCAGCTGCGCCGCGACGCGCCGGGTGATCGTGCCGCCGCCGACGTCGAGCCGCTGCCGGCCGATGTCGCGCATGCGGTCGGCCACGACCAGCAGCAACGCCCAGGAGATCGCCGCTTCGCGCCGGCACAGCGCGGCGAAGCGGGCGGCGGGCAGGACGAGCGCGTCGAGGTCGTCCAGCGCCGCCACGGTCGCCGAGCGCGGGCCGCCGTCGATCGCGCCGAGCTCGCCGACCACGTCGCCCGCGCCGCGCACGGCGATCACGATCTCGCGGCCGTCGGAAGTCGCGTTGGTGATCCGGACATGGCCGGAGAGCAGGAGCACCACCACCGCGGCCCGGTCGCCTTCGCGGCACACCACGTCGCCCCGGCGGTAAGTGCGGCGGACCGCCAGCTCCGCCACCTTGCCGCGGTCGGCCTCGCCCAGCGCCGGCCAGAATCCGGTCGTCTCCACGGGGTCACCTCCCGGCTCGTCAGGCGGTGAGCCCCGTCCTGGGGCTGCCGGCCCCGGCCCAGTCGGCGGTGCGGAGCCAGCCCCGCATCCGTCTGCCGCCCACCCGCACGTGGAACGCGTCGGTGAACGCGGTGCGGTCGATGCCGTCGTAGTCGTGGCGGACCACCGACCAGTGGATGGCCTCGGAGACGGCCAGCGCGAGCGGCCCGTCGGCAGTGCGCAGCCGGCGCCGCAGGTCGGCGGCGTCGAGCAGCCGGCAGGCGAGGTCTACGTCCTCGCCGTAAGGGCCGTGGAGGTCGTAGTGCACCTCGCCGGCGTGGATCGCGACCCGGAGCCGGAAGGCCTCGTCGGGTCTGTCGTCGTTGTGCCGCGCGAGCAGCTCCGCCAGGGCGGGCACCACCTCGGCGAGCAGGACCGTCTTCGGCGCCTCGTCGACCGGCCGGACCAGGCACAACGCGCCATCGCCGCGGTCAACGAAGGGGTCCCGGAACCCCTCCGCGATCCCCCCAGCGCGGAACGCCTCGTCGAGCAGGTCGAACAGAATCGCGCGCAGCCGGGCCCGAGCGGGGTTGGTGCGGGTGGTCGACCCCTCGATGTCGACCACCACGATCGCTCGATGCAGTGGCACGTGCAAAACACTGGTGTCCATGGCCGACCCCCTGTTCAGGTGGTTCCTGAAATCCAGTAGACTTCCATAGATCGAACTATAGAGGCTGTGATTGAACCTGAACAGGGCCTTAGACTTAAGTTCTCCCTAAGAGTTTGCCGATCCGCGGACTGAACAACCCCTTACTCACCCGCTGGAACGGTCCCGGCGAGCCCCTCAAGCCGGGTCAGTACTCTCCGTGTACAATCTCCGTCACTCGCATTCCAGTGGACTTCACTGAAAGGTCTGAAGTCGTGTCCCAGCCGAGCCCCGCCCTCGCCGGACGCCTCCGCGCGCTGCGGAAGGAGACCTGGCCCGGGGTGCAGATCACCCAACGCCAGCTCGCCGACGTGTTCGGGGTGAGCAACACGCTGCTCTCGTCATGGGAGAACACCAGCAACCCGGTGTCGCCGCCCATGCTCCGGCTCGACGCGTACGCCACGTTCTTCGCCACCCGCCGGTCGATCGAGGGGCAGTCGTTCCGCCTGCTGGCGGCCGAGCAGCTCACCGAGCAGGAGCAGCGCGGACGCGAGGACCTGCTCGCCGAACTGACCGCGCTGCGCGGCGGCTCCCACGAGGCCACGGGCTCGGCCGATTTCGCGCCGGGCAACGTCTGGCGGTTCCCGCCGAACGAAGACGTCGTGATCGTCGACGCGCAGTTGCCCGAAGAAATGCGGATCGGCTACGCGGATCCTGCCAGTCCCGACTACTCCCGGCTCTTCAGCTACGCCGATCCGGACGCGCTGATCGAGCTGTACGGCCACATCCGGGCCTGCAATCCCACCAGCAACGTCTCCTTCCGCACCGCGAATCCCCGGGTCCCCCTGCGCCCCAAGGACTACACGGCGCACCTCGTGCTGCTCGGCGGCGTCGACTTCAACCCGCAGACCCGCGAGCTGCTCAACTTGATCGACGCGCCGGTGCGGCAGATCGGCCGGGGCGGCCCCGGCCAGGACGTGCCGGGCAGCTTCGAGGTGACCCGCACGGACGGCACGACCGAAACCTTCAAAGCCCAGACGTCAGACGACGACACCCTCGTCGCCGACGTCGCGCTCTTCTACCACGGAGTCAACCCGCTCAACCGCAAACGCACCGTCACCGTGTGCAACGGGATGTACGGCCGGGGAACCCTCGGAGCCGTGCGAGCGCTGACCGACCCGCGTTTCCGCGATCGCAACCAGGCCCACCTGGAAGCGCGATTCGCCCACGCGGACTCCTTCAGCATCATCAGCCGCGTGCCCATCTTCAACAACCAGGGGCTCACCCCCGACTGGACGCTGGCGGAGCACCGGCTGCACGAATGGCCAGAAACGAGCTGAGATGATCACTGCCGTCGGAGCGCCGGCGCAGCACTCCACCCACCGGCGCCTGCTGGCCGAGGTCTGTACCGGGAGGACTCCCCAGGCCGAGCTGGACGCGATCGTCGTGCCCAACGGCCGCGACGAGCACGCGCTGGACCACACCTGGACCATCGCCCGGGAGCTCGACGCGCCGGTGCTGCTGCTCTGCAGCCAGAAGGCGAGCGCCGACCGGGTCGTGCTGGCGGCGAAGCAAGCCAGGGTGCGGGCCTTCGCGATCGACACCGACGGGCTCCCCCCGGGTGTCCTGCCCGACTTCGCCGCGTCTCAGCTGTTGCGGGAGCACAGGCTGCTCCGCGGCGCCGACACCAGCCTCAAACGCAACCTGGGCCTGCTCGTCGCCGGCCTCGCAGGCTGGCAGCGCGTGCTGTTCCTCGACGACGACATCACACTGCCCCGGCCCACCGACCTGCGCGAGGCCTCGGGTCTGCTGGGCGACCACGCGGCCGTCGGCCTGACGAACACCGGCATGCCGGACAACTCCGTGGTGTGCCACGCCTACCGTGAGTCGGGCGGGCGGCAGGACACGTTCGTCGGCGGCGGTGCGCTGGTCGTGGGCGAGCGGTGTTTCGACTCGTTCTTCCCGGACCTCTACAACGAGGACTGGTTCTTCCTGCTGGGCGACAGAAGGCTGCGGCCGACCGCGCTCACGGGGAGCGCGCACCAGGCGGAGTACGACCCGTACAACCAGGTCCGGGCCGAGTCCGAGGAACTGGGCGACACGCTCGCCGAGGGCGTCTACGGCCTACTCGACCAGGGTCTCGGCCTCGAAGCCGCGACGGAGGGCTACTGGAAGAGGTTCCTCGAGGTCCGCCGGAACTTCATCCGCACGGCGCTGCTCCAGGTTTCCGAAGCGGCCGGGCTGGATTTCGTCAGGCGCGACAACATGACCGAAGCGCTGCGCACCGCGTTGCGCCGCAACGAGGAAATGATCACGCCGGAGCTGTGCGCGGATTTCTTGCGAGCGTGGCAGGAAGACCGGGTGACGTGGTGCGCGCACGTGGCCGGCCTGCACGACCAGCACGTGACCGGCGACGTGGATGCCGCGTTCCAGACCCTCGGCATCGCCGACCTCGTGCTGCGGAGCTGACTCAGAGGGTCTTCACCAGCACGTGGCACAGCTCGGCTTCGGACACGGTGCGGCCGTCCGGGAGGAAGTGCTCGGCGTAGCAGACGACCGTGCCGTGCCCCCAGTCCTGGTAGTCCAGGCGGTCGTACAGCCGGGCCGCGTCCGCGTTGTCCGTGCGCACGGCCAACGCGGCGCGCCGGTGCCCGAGGCTCGCCAGCAGGCCCTCGGCCGCGCGGACCAGCGCCCGGCCGACGCCGCGGTTGCGCGCGGCCGGCAGGACTTCCACGTGCGTCAGCAGCGGGACGCCCGGCAGCCGGCTGCGGATAGGCGGCTCCTCGGCGTCCTCGAGCCACAGGTACAGGGCCCCGACCGGCCGATCCGCCCACCACGCGGTGAACAGGACGCCCAGCCCCTCGGCCTGCCGCCCGAGCCGGTCGGCGAAGTACTCTTCCGCGCCGAGCGCGACGCTCAGCGCCTTGACGTCGGTCGGTTCGGCGGCCCGGATCATCGCCTCGGCCGCGGGTTCCCCTTCGCCGGACGGGCAGCCGTCGGCGTCGCGCGGATCGGTCCTGAACATCGCGCCTCCAGCGTAGGGGGACCCGGCGAAAGCGCGCAGCCAGCGAAAGGAGCAGTCCCGGCGCGCGCACGGAGCAGCGCCGCGGGCGTGCTTCAACCCGCCGGGCCCTCCCCCGACCGCCTTCCACATGCCCGATCAAGGCCGAAACGAAACGGGCCGGCCGGGCAGTGGTCCGAACAACGTTCACGAACCCGACCTTTCGACCGTCGTCCGGTGCCCCTCGCCCGGGGTGTGGGAGAGGACTGCACCACCCAAGCCGGCCCGGACGGTGCCGGCGGATCCAGCCGGATCCGCGCCGGATCAGCGCTCCTTCGAGCACTTCGCCGGGCCGCTGTTTCGTGGAGCAAGGCAGCCCGAGCTGCCTGGGGAAGCCACGCCCGCCAGACCGCGCAGGCCACAGAGCAAGGCAAGGCCGCCCACCCAGCAACTCAAGCACAGCCGAATCCCCACCCGGCTCCGCTGCCTTGCGGGCACCCCGGCGCGCCGCCGTTTGACAGCACAACGCAGCCCGAGCTTCCCCTCGGGAAGCCACGCCCGCCGGACCGCGCAGCCACAGAGCGGGGCAAGTCCCCGCTCAAGCCGTCGTCTAGATCAGCTCCAGCGGATCCAGCTGAATCCGCACCGGCTCGGCCGCCTTGCGGGCGTCGCGGCGGGCCGCGGCGTCGTGGAGCAGAGCGGCCAGCGTTTTGCCCTCCGGCCGCGCCACACGGACCAGAGCGCGTTCGCGGGAGGCGTTGCCGTCGGCGTCGAAGTCGCCCAGGGGGACGGGGCCGAGGACTTCGCCGGTGTCGGGCAGGGGCAGGTCGTCGAGGACGGAGGCGACGGCGTCGGGCGTGCCTTCGACGCTGGCCATGCGCATGGCGGGCGGGAAGCCCAGTTCGCGGCGCTGGCCGAGCTCCAAGGCGGCGTGCCAGGCCGGGTCCCAGCGGACCAGGGCCTGGACCACGGATAGGCCGGCCTCGGCGCCCACCACGATCCGGCCGCCCGAAGCGGCCGGGCGCACCAAGGCGCCCGCGGCCATCCAGCGACGCAAGGTTTCCTCGGCTGCGCGCAGGTCCTGGCGGCCGAGCAGGGCCCAGCCGTCGAGGAGCAGGGCGGCGCCGTAGCCGCCCTCGGCGACGGGTTCGGCTCCGGGGGTGCAGACCACCAGCGCGGGGCGTCCGGGCACCGTCGCCAGCACCTCGGCCGCGCCGGATGTACGCACAGGGACGCCCGGGAAGGCCCGGCCCAGTTCCTCCGCCGTGCGCTTCGCGCCCACGATCACCGCGCGCAGCCGCACGGAACCGCAAGCCTGGCAACGGAATGCGGTCTCCGGCACGCCGCACCAGCGGCACGCGGGCGGCTTCGGCGCGCCGTCCACCGAGCCGCCGGGCAGCGCCAGCGGACCGGCGCAACGGCGGCAGTGCGCGGGCGTGCGGCAGTTGCCACAGGCCAGGCCCGGGACGTAGCCGCGCCGGGGCACCTGGACCAGCGCCGGGAGCCCGGCGGCGAACGCCTGGCGCGCCGCCTCGAAGGCCACCGCGGGCAGGCGGGCAACGCGCGCGGCTTCGTCGCGGGCGACGTCGAAGTCTTCCCCCACCGGCGTCACGCGCGGGGCGGCCGCGCGCAGCTCGGCGCGGTCGGCCAGCACGGCCTGCGCCCAGCCCGACTCCACGAGCAGCTGCGCCTCCGCCGTGCGCGCGAAACCGCCGACCAGCAGCGACGACTTCGTGGCGTGCGCGCGGTCCATGAGCACGTCGCGCACGTGCGGGTAAGGCGCGTGCGGGTCGAGGTGCAGGTCGTCGCCGTCGTCCCACACGACGAACAGGCCCGGGTCGGCCACCGGCGCGAACATCGCCGCGCGCGTGCCCACCACGACCCGGACACCGCCACGCAGCACGGCGAGCCAGCGCCGATACCGCTCCGCGGGCCCGAGCCCGGCGATCAGCGCCACCACGGCGTCCTCGCCCATCAGCGCCGCGCACGCCTCGTGCACCCGCGTGAGGTCCCGGTGGTCCGGCACGACGAGCACCGCGCCCCGGCCGCACGACGCCGCCACCGCCGCGGCCTCCGCGAGCCGGCGCGGCCAGTCCTCGCCCGGCAGGGCTTGCCACACCGCGTTGGCCGGCTTGCCGTCGGCCACGGCGTCCAGGAACGCCGGACCCCACTGGTACCGCGACCACGCCGACACGTCCGGCACGTCCGGCGACGGCGCCGGTTCGGAAGCGGGCTCGGCCTCGGCTTTGGCGTGCCGCGGCGGCAAAGCCAGCCGCAGCACGTCGGACAGGGTGCCGCCGTAGCGGTCGGCCACCGACCGGCACACGGCGTGCAGCGAAGGCGGCAGCACCGGCTCACTCGACGTGACGCGCTCCAGGTACGCCAGCTTCCGCTCGTACTCCGTGGTGTCCGTGCGCTCCACGAGGTAGCCGTCGACGAGCTGCCCCGCGAACCGCACGCGCACGCGGCAACCCGGCACCGCGGCCTCGTGCAGCTTGTCGGGCACCTGGTAGTCGAACGTCCGGTCCAGGTGCGCCAGCGGGATGTCCACCACGATCTTGGCCACGGGCAGCTCGGGCGCCGGCTGTTGCGCCCCTTTGCGCGACGGAGCCTTCTTCGCGGCCGCATTGCCTGCCTTCCTGGCCACGGCCGCCGGCTTTCCGGCGCGCGGTGAGGAGGCCTTCGGCTCCGAGGCGGAGCGCGAAGGCTCCGGGAGGTCCCACAGCGGGGCGGGTTCGGAGCTGCTCACCCCGAGATCTCTACCAGACCCCACCGACGGTCCCGCCGCCAGAACGCCCCAATGCCGCTTTCGGTGCGCCCACCGCACCCCATGCCGCGTCGGGGTGCGGTGGACAGGTGGTTCGAGCGTGCCGCCGCCGCAAAGCAGTGAAGGGCTCCTTGGGGGAATCCGATTCCCCCAGGAGCCCTTCGCCGGCAGCCAGAACTACCGGAAAACTCAGGCGCCCGCCAGCGAACGCAGCGCGTCGGCCCGCGCGGTGCTCTCCCACGGCAGGTCGAGATCCGTGCGGCCGAAGTGGCCGTACGCGGCGGTCGGCGCGTAGATCGGGCGCAGCAGGTCGAGGTCGCGGATGATCGCGGCCGGACGGAGGTCGAAGACCTCGCTGATCGCGTCCTGGATCTTCGTCGGGTCCACCGTCTCGGTGCCGAAGGTCTCCACGAACAGCCCCACCGGCGCGGCCTTGCCGATCGCGTAGGCCACCTGCACCTCGACGCGCCCGGCCAGCCCGGCGGCGACCACGTTCTTCGCCACCCAGCGCATCGCGTACGCCGCGGAGCGGTCGACCTTGGACGGGTCCTTGCCCGAGAAGGCGCCACCGCCGTGGCGGGCCATGCCGCCGTAGGTGTCGACGATGATCTTGCGGCCGGTCAGGCCGGCGTCGCCCATCGGGCCGCCGATCACGAAGCGGCCGGTCGGGTTGACCAGCAGGCGGGTGCCGGCTGTGTCGAGACCCAGCTCGGCCAGCTCCGGCTCCACCACGTGCTGCTTCACGTCGACGCCCAGCATCTGCTCCAGGTCGATGCCGTCGGCGTGCTGCGTGGACACGACCACCGTGTCGAGACGCACGGGCTGCTCACCCGCGTACTCGATGGTGACCTGGGTCTTGCCGTCCGGGCGCAGGTACGGCAGCACGCCGTCCTTGCGGACCGCGGTCAGCCGACGCGACAGTCGGTGGGCCAGCGCGATCGGCAGCGGCATCAGCTCGGGCGTGTCCGAGCACGCGTAACCGAACATCAGGCCCTGGTCGCCGGCGCCCTGGCGGTTGATCTCGTCCTCGTCGGACTCGACGCGCGACTCGTATGCGGTGTCGACGCCCTGCGCGATGTCCGGCGACTGGGAGCCGATCGCCACGTTCACGCCGCACGAGTTGCCGTCGAAACCCTTGGCCGACGAGTCGTAGCCGATCCGCAGGATCACGTCCCGCACGATGGTCGGGATGTCGGCGTAGGCCTCGGTGGTCACCTCGCCGGCCACGTGCACCTGGCCCGTGGTGATCATGGTCTCGACGGCGACCCGGCTGCGCGGGTCCTTGGTGAGCAGGCCGTCGAGGATCGAGTCGCTGATGGCGTCACAGATCTTGTCGGGATGGCCCTCGGTCACCGATTCCGACGTGAACAGCCTTTTGGTGGACGCAGTCACGACCTCGTCACTTCCCTCGGTTTCGGCTCGGTACCCGCGAACTTAGGTACCCCTTACACGGCCCTACATTACCCAGAAGGCCTAGTGCTGGAGTCGACGTTCGCGCAAGCTTGTTACAGCGTCCCACACAGTGGCCGCGAGCCGCGCCTTCGCGCCGAGCGGGATCGCCTGCTCGGTGCCGTCCGCGGCCAGCAGCCAGCCGGAGTTGTCCTCCGTGCCGAACGCCTTGCCGTCGCCCACCGCGTTGACCACCAGCAGGTCGGCGCCCTTGCGCCGCAGCTTCGTGCGCGCGTGGTCGAGCACGCTGCCGTGCTCGTCGCCCGTCTCGGCGGCGAACCCGACCACCGTCTGGCCCTCGCGACGGCCCTGGACCAGCTCGGCGAGGATGTCGGCATTGCGGTCGAGGGTGATCACGGGGTCGGGCGAGTCGTCGGACTTCTTGATCTTGTAGTCGGCCCGCGTGGCCGGCCGGAAGTCGGCGACGGCGGCGGCCATCACGACCACGTCGGCGTCCGCGGCGGCCGCGTGCACGGCCTTGCGCAGCTCCTCCGCGCTCGACACGCGCTCCACGCGCGCACCGGCGGGCTGGGGCAGCTCGACGGTGTGGGCGGCGATCAACGTCACGTCGGCACCACGCTGCGCGGCCACGCGCGCGAGTGCGAAACCCTGCTTGCCCGACGAACGGTTGCCCAGGTAGCGGACCGGGTCCAGCGGCTCGCGCGTGCCGCCCGCGGAGACGACCACGCGCAGGCCCTCGAGGTCGCGCGGCAACGCGCGGGGCTCGTCGAGCAACAGGCGGGCCAGGTCCACGATCTCGGCCGGGTCGGCCAGCCGGCCCTTGCCGGTGTCGACGCCCGTGAGGCGCCCGGCGGCGGGCTCGGTCACGACCATGCCGCGCGACCGCAGCAGCGCCACGTTGTCCTGCGTGGCCCGGTGCTCCCACATCTCCGTGTGCATCGCCGGGAAGAAGGCGACCGGGCACCGGGCGGTGAGCAGGGTCGTGGTGAGGAGGTCGTCGGCGATGCCGTGCGCGGCCTTGGCCAGCAGATTGGCAGTCGCCGGGACGATCAGCACGAGGTCGGCTTCCTTGCCGACGCGAACGTGCTGCACCTCGGGCACCTCCGTGAACACCCCGGTGTGCACCGGGTGTCCCGAGAGGGCCTCGAAGGTGGCCGCGCCGATGAAGTTCAGCGCGGCCTCGGTGGGCACCACGCGAACGTCGTGCCCGGACTCGGTGAGGCCTCGCAGGACCTCACAGGCCTTGTAGGCGGCGATGCCGCCGCCCACGCCCAGGACGATCCTGGGCTTGGTGTCACTCACCCTCGGTGTGCTCGAGCAGGCCACCGTGGATCTCGCGCAGCGCGATCGACAGCGGCTTCTCGCGGGGGCCCGGCTCCACGAGGGGGCCGACGTACTCCAGCAGACCCTCGCCCAGCTGGGCGTAGTAGTCGTTGATCTGACGCGCGCGCTTGGCCGAGTAGATCACCAGCGCGTACTTCGAGGAGACCTTTTCGAGCAGGTCGTCGATCGGCGGGTTGGTGATGCCCTCGAGCTCTTCCAGCATCGCCTGTTGAACAGCCACTCGTGCTACTCCGTATCGTCCAGGATATCGGCGGCAGAGGAATCGCCACCGGTAATCAAGTCTAGCAACCGCGCCGCGGCGGCCCCCACGTCGGCGTTCACGAGCCGGACGTCGAACTCGCCCGCGGCCGCCAGTTCGCGTTCCGCCTCGGCGAGGCGGGCCTGCACCGCGGCCTCGGATTCCGTGCCACGCCCGGTGAGCCTGCCGACCAGCTCGTCCCACGACGGCGGCATCAGCATCACGAGCCGGGCCTCCGGCATGGCCGCCCGGACCTGCCGCGCGCCCTGCAATTCGATCTCCAGCACGGCGGGCCGGCCGGCCGCCAGTGCCCGCTCCACGGGCTCGCGCGGCGTGCCGTAGCAGTTGCCCGCGAACTCCGCCCACTCCAGCAGCAGCCCGTCGGCGACCATCCGGTCGAACTCGGCCCGCTCCACGAAGTGGTAGTGGCTCCCGTCGACCTCTCCGGGCCTCGGCTTCCGCGTCGTGACCGAGACGCTGAAGTAGATGTCCGGTTCGAGCCTGCGCAGCTCCCCCACCACGCTCGACTTCCCGACCCCGGAAGGCCCCGAGACGACGGTGAGCCGGTGCCGGGAGGTATCCCCCGCCACCGGCTCACCGTCGCGGTCGGTGCCCCGGATCACCGGGTAGTCCTGACCGACGCCGCTCACTCTCCGCTGAACTCGGCCAGCAGCGCCTTGCGCTGCCGGTCGCCGAGTCCGCGGAGCCTGCGGCTGGGCGCGATCTCCAGTCGTTCCATGGTCTGCTGGGCACGAACCTTGCCGACGCCGGGGAGAGCCTCGAGCAGGGCCGAAACCTTCATCTTGCCGAGGACTTCGTTCTCCTCGGCCTGCTTCAGCACGTCGACCAGAGTGGTACCGCCCCGCTTCAGCCGCTCCTTCAGCTCAGCACGGATGCGGCGGGCGGCGGCGGCCTTCTCCAGCGCCGCAGCACGCTGTTCCTCTGTCAGCTGGGGAAGTGCCACGTTTTCCTCCGGTAGTTCTCAAATCTGGGTGGGTGACGCGACGGTACCCACCCTTGAGCAGGCGCCACAATGCGGGGGTGGCTGGTGGAGGCCGATTCCGGGGCCTGCTATTGGTCTTTTTCGGCTGTGCGGCCCAGCAGCGCCGTGACCCGGACGACCTCGCGGCGCATGGCCTCGGGGTCCGGACCGTGGCGCAGCAGGTCGCGCGAAGACGCCGGCAGCACCCCCGGCAGATCGGGCCCGAAGACTGCCCTTAAGTCCGCCACAGTTGCCCCCTGGGCGCCGAACCCGGGCGCGAGCACGGGCCCGGCGAGCCGGGAAAGGTCCAGCTCACCGGGGCTGATCGTGGCTCCTACGACCACGCCGACGTCGCCGAGGGGCTCGGCACCGGCGTTGTGGTCCGCGGCCGCGTCGACGATGCTCTGGGCCACCGTGCGGCCGTCCGCCAGCCGCGCGCTCTGCAGCGCGTGGGCCTCCGGGTTCGACGTGCGCGCGAGCACGAACAGGCCGGTACCCGCCGCCGTGGCGGCCGCCACGGCGGGATCGAGCGCGCCGAACCCGAGATACGGCGAAACCGTGGCCGCGTCGGCCTTGAACGCCGCCCCCTCGGCCACGTAGGCGGCCGTGTAGGCCGCCATTGTGGAGCCGATGTCGCCGCGTTTGACGTCGAGCAGCACGAGCGCACCGGCGTCGTGGGCCGCGTCCACGACGCGTTCGAGCACCGCCACGCCGGGCGGGCCGAACGCCTCGAAAAACGCCGACTGCGGCTTCACGATCGCCGTCGCGGCCGCCAGGACCTCCGTGGCGCCCAGCGCGAACCGTTCCAGACCACTCACGTCCAGGGACAGGCCCCAGGACTCGATCAGGCCCGGATGCGGGTCGATGCCGGCGCACAGCGGCCCGCGTTCCGCGACCGCCTTCGCCAGCCGGGCCCCGAACCGCTGCCCGCTCACGTCGTGGCCTTCAGGGCCGCCTGGAGGCTCTGGAGGCTGCGCACCCCGATGTCACCCCGGATGAGCGCTTCGATGCCGTGCACGGCCGCCGCCGCGCCCTGCACGGTGGTGATGCACGGGATGTCGCGCGAAACCGCCGCGGTGCGGATCTCGTAGCCGTCGATGCGCGGGCCGCTGTTCCCGTACGGCGTGTTGATGACCATCTCGACGCCGCCGGCGAGGATCACGTCCACGATGTTGGGCTCGGCTTCGGTGCTGCCCTCGTAGTGCTTGCGCACCACCGTGCAGTCGACTCCGTTGCGCCGCAACACTTCGGCGGTGCCGGACGTCGCCAGGATCTCGAACCCGAGGTCCGCCAGCCGCTTCACCGGGAAGACCATCGAGCGCTTGTCGCGGTTGGCCACCGAGACGAACACGCGCCCGGACGTCGGCAGCGAGCCGTACGCCCCGCTCTGGGACTTCGCGAACGCCTTCCCGAAGGACACGTCCACACCCATCACCTCGCCCGTGGACTTCATCTCCGGGCCCAGCAAGGAATCCACGCCGTGGCCCTCCGGCGTGCGGAACCGGTGGAACGGCAGCACGGCCTCCTTGACCGCCACCGGCGAGTCGGCCGGCATCCGGCCGCCGTCGCCCTCCGCGGGCAGCACACCCGAGGCGCGCAGGTCCTTGATCGTCGAGCCGGTCATCACCAGCGCCGCCGCCTTCGCGAGCGGCACCGCGGTGGCCTTCGAGACGAACGGCACCGTGCGCGAGGCGCGCGGGTTCGCCTCCAGCACGTACAGCACATCGTCCTTGAGCGCGTACTGCACGTTCAGCAGGCCGCGCACACCCACGCCGCGGGCGATCGCCTCCGTGGAGCGGCGCACCTCTTCGAGGTCGGTGGCACCGAGCGTGATCGGCGGCAGCGCGCACGAGGAGTCACCGGAGTGGATGCCGGCCTCCTCGATGTGCTCCATCACGCCGCCGAGGTAGAGCTCCTCGCCGTCGAACAGGGCATCGACGTCGATCTCGATCGCGTCGTCGAGGAAGCGGTCCACGAGCACCGGGTGCTCGGGCGTGACCTCGGTGGCGCGGCGGATGTAGCCGGCGAGGGTCTCCTCGTCGTAGACGATCTCCATACCGCGCCCGCCGAGCACGTAGGACGGCCGCACGAGCACCGGGTAGCCGATCTCGTCGGCGATCCGCTTGGCGCCCTCGAACGAAGTCGCCGTGCCGTACTTCGGCGCCGGCAGCCCGGCGTCGCCGAGCACCTCGCCGAACGCGCCGCGGTCCTCGGCCAGGTTGATGGCCTCGGGCGGCGTGCCGACCACCGGCACGCCGGCGTCGGCCAGGCGCTTCGCGAGCCCCAGCGGGGTCTGGCCGCCGAGCTGCACGATCACGCCCGCGACGGTGCCCGACTGCTGCTCCGCGTGCACGACCTCGAGCACGTCCTCGAAGGACAGCGGCTCGAAGTACAGGCGGTCGGAGGTGTCGTAGTCGGTGGAGACGGTCTCGGGATTGCAGTTGACCATGACGGCCTCGAACCCGGCCTCGCGCAGCGCGATCGCGGCGTGCACGCAGGAGTAGTCGAACTCGATGCCCTGCCCGATCCGGTTCGGACCGGAGCCGAGGATGAGCACCTTCGGCTTGTCACCCTGCGCCACGACCTCCGACTGCGCCGCGGGGTCGGTCTCGTAGGCCGAGTAGTGGTACGGCGTGTCCGCCTTGAACTCGGCCGCGCACGTGTCCACGGTCTTGAACACCGGCCGCACGCCGAGGCGGTGGCGCAGCGAGCGCACGCCGTCCTCCCCCGCCAGTTCGGGGCGCAGCGCGGCGATCTGGCGGTCGGACAGGCCCGTGCGCTTGGCGCGGCGCAGCAGCTCGCCGTCGAGCACCGGCGCGTCGCGCACCTCGGACCCGACCTCGCCGATCAGCGCGATCTGGTCCACGAACCACGGGTCGATGCCGCTGGCCTCGTGCACCTGCTCGACGGTGGCGCCCAGGCGCAGCGCCCGCTCCACCTCGTACAGCCGGCCCTCGTGCGGCACGCGCAGCGAGTCCAAAGTGGACTCCATCGTCACGCCCTCGGGGTCCGGAAGCGTCCAGAAGCCGGTGGCCTTGGTCTCGATCGACCGCATGGCCTTGCCGAGCGCCTCGGGGAAGCTCCGGCCGAAGGACATCGCCTCGCCGACGCTCTTCATGGTGGTCGTGAGCGTCGGGTCCGCGCCGGGGAACTTCTCGAAGGCGAAGCGCGGGATCTTCACCACGACGTAGTCGAGCGTCGGCTCGAAGGCCGCCGGGGTCTCGCCGGTGATGTCGTTCTGAATCTCGTCGAGCGTGTAGCCGATGGCGAGCTTCGCGGCGATCTTGGCGATCGGGAAGCCGGTGGCCTTCGACGCGAGCGCCGACGAGCGGGACACCCGCGGGTTCATCTCGATCACGACCATGCGCCCGTCGTCCGGGTTGATCGCGAACTGGATGTTGCAGCCGCCGGTGTCCACGCCGACCTCGCGCAGCACGGCGATGCCGACGTCGCGCATCACCTGGTACTCGCGGTCGGTGAGCGTCATCGTGGGCGCGACGGTGACGGAGTCGCCCGTGTGGACGCCCATCGCGTCGACGTTCTCGATCGAGCAGACGACCACGACGTTGTCGCTCTTGTCGCGCATCAGTTCGAGCTCGTACTCCTTCCAGCCGAGCACGCTCTCCTCGATGAGCACCTCGGTGACCGGCGACTCGCTCAGGCCGGTGGACGCCAGGCGCTCCAGCTCCTCGGGCGTGTAGGCCAGGCCGGAACCGAGGCCGCCCATGGTGAACGACGGCCGGATCACGACCGGCAGGCCGAGCTCGGCGACGGTGGCGCGCACGTCCTCCATCGTGTTGCAGACGCGGCTGCGCGGGACCTCGGCGCCGATCGTGCGCACGATGTCCTTGAACTTCTGCCGGTCCTCACCGCGCTGGATGGCGTCGATGTCGGCGCCGATCAGCTCCACACCGTACTTCTCGAGCACGCCGCGCTCGTGCAGCGCGACCGCGCAGTTGAGCGCCGTCTGGCCGCCCAGCGTCGCGAGGATGGCGTCGGGCCGTTCCTGCGCGATGACCTTCTCCACGAAGTCCGGCGTGACCGGCTCGATGTAGGTGGCGTCGGCGAACTCGGGGTCGGTCATGATGGTGGCCGGGTTCGAGTTCACCAGGCTCACGCGCAGGCCCTCGGCCCGCAGCACCCGGCAGGCCTGCGTGCCCGAGTAGTCGAACTCGGCGGCCTGCCCGATCACGATCGGCCCGGAGCCGATCACCAGCACGTGCTGGATGTCCGTCCTCTTCGGCATCAGGCCTTCTTCTCCATCAACTCAACGAACTCGTCGAACAGGGGCGCCGCGTCGTGCGGTCCGGCCGCGGCTTCGGGGTGGTACTGCACCGAGAACGCCGGTACGTCGAAGGCGCGCACGCCCTCGACGGTGTCGTCGTTGGGGCAGTAGTGGCTGATCTGCGCGGCGCCGTAGGGCGACTCGAACCGCTGGCCGGGCTCGCCTTCGAGCGCGAAGCCGTGGTTCTGCGCCGTGATCGCGACACGGCCGGTGGCCACGTCGATCACCGGGATGTTGATGCCGCGGTGGCCGTAGCGCATCTTGTACGTGCCCAGCCCCAGCGCGCGGCCGAGAATCTGGTTGCCGAAGCAGATGCCGAACAGCGGGATCTCGTGCTCCAGCACGGCCTTCGTGAGCGCGGTGGCGTGCGTGGTGGTCGCGGGGTCGCCCGGGCCGTTGGAGAGGAAGACGCCGTCGGCCTCGACCGCGAGCAGCTCCTCGACCGTGGTCGCGGCGGGCAGCACGTGGACCTCGATGCCGCGCTGCGTCATCAGGCGCGGGGTGTTGGACTTGATGCCCAGGTCGAGCGCGGCGACGCGGAAGCGCCGTTCGCCTCGTGCCTCGACGACGTAGGGCTTGTCCGTGGAGACCTCGCCCGCGAGGTCGGCGCCCTTCATCTGCGGGCTCGCCAGGACCTCGGCCACCATCTGCTCGTCGCTGCCCAGCGCGTCGCCGGAGAACACGCCCGCGCGCATCGCGCCCTGCTCGCGCAGGTGGCGGGTGAGCGTGCGCGTGTCGACCTCGGAGATGCCGACGATGCCCTGGCGGGCCAGCTCCTCGTCGAGGCCGCGCTTGCTGCGCCAGTTGGACGGCGTGCGGGCCGGGTCGCGCACCACGTAGCCCGAGACCCAGATGCGGGCCGACTCGTCGTCCTCGTCGTTCCAGCCGGTGTTGCCGATCTGCGGCGCCGTCTGCACCACGATCTGCCGGTGGTAGGACGGGTCGGTCAGGGTCTCCTGGTAGCCGGTCATGCCGGTGCAGAACACCGCCTCGCCGAGCGTCCGCCCGCGCGCGCCGTAGGCCGCGCCGCGGAAGACCCGGCCGTCCTCCAGAACCAGGGCGGCGGGGACGCGAGTGCCGTTCGCGGTGCTCACTGGGCACCTCCCTTGATGTCGTGATCCGAGTTGTCGGGGGAAAGCTGTTCGATCCACTGTGGATAGTCGTCGAGGTCGTCGCCGCGGAAACCGGTGTCGAGATCGGCGTCTCCCAGGCGCCAGGTGATGACGAGCAGCGCGTCGGTGCCCATCACCTTCCCGGCGATCTTCGAGTCGCGGCGGATCCCGGTGACCGCCTCGCGCGGGATCCAGAAGTCAGGCGCGCCGCCGCGTTCCACCGCGATGCCGCCCGGGTGCAGGCGCCAGACCGCACCGGTGCGCAGTCCCGCGCCCCGCGTGACGACCCGGTCCTGCCAGTTGCCGGCGGTGGTGGTGCTGACGTAGAGCCCGGCCGACTCCAGCACGATCTCACCGGGATCCCCGGGAATTCCCGGGAACGGCGGCACCTGCGCGCTCTGCGAGCGCGACTTGCGCCGCCAGCCCACCCACATGCCCCACAGGCACAGGAGGAAGAAGACGACGATCCCCAGCACGAGGAGGAACCGTTCCATCAGCAGATCTTCCCTTCGCGCGCGGTGATCCGCCCGCGCAGCACGGTGGCCGTCACCACGGCGGGCAGCCGCATTCCCTCGTACGGGGTGTTCGCGGAGATGCTCGCGAGCTCAGCCCCGCGCACCGTCCACTCCGCACCGGGGTCGACGAGGGTCAGGTTCGCCGGCTCGCCGACCTCGAGCGGGCGGCCGTGGTCGGGCAGGTTGCCGATCGCGGCGGGCCGCTCGCTCATCACGCGGGCGACGCCGCGCCAGTCGAGCAGGCCCGGCTCCACCATCGCACGGACGACGACCGAGAGCGCGGTCTGCAGGCCCAGCATGCCCGGGCGCGCGGCGCTCCACTCGGTGTCCTTGTCCTGCACGGCGTGGGGCGCGTGGTCGGTGGCAACGCAGTCGATCACGCCCTCGGCCAGCGCGGCGCGCAGCTTCTCGACGTCGCCGCCGGTGCGCAGGGGCGGGTTCACCTTGTTCACCGGGTCGTAGGTGGCCAGGCGTTCGTCGGTGAGCAGCAGGTGGTGCGGCGTGACCTCGGCCGACACCTTGGTGCCCCGGTCCTTCGCCCAGCGCAGGACGTCGACCGTGCCCGAGGTGGACACGTGGCAGACGTGCAGGCGCGCTTTGGCGTGCAACGCGAGCAGGCAGTCGCGCGCGACGATCGACTCCTCGGCCGAAGCCGGCCAGCCCGGGTAACCCAGGCGGGCGGAGTTCTCGCCCTCGTTGGCCTGCGCGCCGACCGTGAGCCGCGGCTCCTCGGCGTGCTGCGCGATCACGGCGTCGAGCGCGGTCGAGTACTCCAGCGCGCGGCGCATCAGCAGCGGGTCGGCCACGCACACGCCGTCGTCGGAGAACACGCGCACGGCGGCGGTGCCCTTGGCCATCGTGCCGAGCTCGGCGAGCTTCTCGCCCTTGAGCCCCACCGTGACGGCGCCGACCGGGTGCACGTCGACCAGGCCGGCCTCCTGCCCGCGGCGCCACACGTGGTCGGTCACGAGCGCGTTGTCGGCCACCGGGTCGGTGTTGGCCATGGCGAACACGGCCGTGTAGCCGCCCAGCGCCGCCGCGGCCGAGCCGGTTTCGATGGTCTCGGTGTCCTCGCGACCGGGCTCGCGCAGGTGGGTGTGCAGGTCGACGAACCCGGGCAGCAGCACCTGGCCCCCGGCTTCGACCACCTCGGCGTCTTCGGGGACCTCGACGGCACCGATGGCCGTGATCACGCCGTCCTGGATCAGGACGTCGACCGGTTCGCCCTCCCCGTACGGGCGGGCGCCCTTGATCACCAAGCTCACGCTGCGGCTCCTGTGTCTTGCGGGACATCCGCACCCGGTCGGCAACCGCGACCGGTAAGGCATCGATTGTCAGTCACGGTTGCCTCCTTCACTGGCCAAGAGGTGGTAGAGGACCGCCATGCGCACGTGGACGCCGTTGCGGACCTGTTCGGTGATGGCCGAGGCCGGGGAGTCGGCGACCGCCGAGGCGATCTCCATCCCGCGCAGCATCGGGCCGGGGTGCAGCACCACGGCGTGGTCCGGCAGCAGCCGCTGGCGCCGCTCGGACAACCCGTAGGAGATCGAGTACTCGCGCGAACTCGGGAAGAACCCGCCGTGCATCCGTTCGGCTTGCACCCTCAGCATCATCACGGCGTCGACGGCCGGCAGCTCGGCGTCGAGGTCGTGCGAGACCGTGACCGGCAGCGTCTCGACCCCGACGGGCAGCAGCGTCGGCGGCGCGACGAGCACCACCTCCGCGCCGAGGGTGCTCAGCAGGTGGATGTTCGACCGGGCGACGCGGCTGTGCAGCACGTCGCCGACGATCGCCACCCGGCGGTCTTTCAGCGAGCCGAGCCGCTCGCGCAGGGTCGCGGCGTCGAGCAGCGCCTGCGTGGGGTGCTCGTGGGTGCCGTCGCCGGCGTTGACCACCGCGGTGCCGGCCGGGGCGAGCCAGCCCGACAGGCGGTGGGCCGCACCCGACGCGGGGTGGCGGATGATCACGCAGTCGGCGCCCGCGGCGGCGAGCGTGAGCGCAGTGTCCCGCAGCGACTCGCCCTTGTTCACCGAGGAGCTCGACGCCGAGACGTTGATCACGTCGGCGCTCATCCACTTCCCGGCGATCTCGAACGACACGCGCGTGCGGGTGGAGTTCTCGTAGAACAGGGTGATCACCGTGCGGCCGCGCAGGGTCGGCAGCTTGCGGACCTCCCGGCCGAGCAGCGTGTGCTTGAGCTCGTCGGCGGTGTCGAGGACGGCCGTGGCGGTGTCGGCGTCCAGACCGTCGGTGGCGAGCAGGTGCTTCACCGGGATTCTCCTTCCGGCGCGCGGAGCAGAACCGCGTCGCGCCCATCCGTTTCGGACAGCAGCACGGACACGCCCTCGGCCCGCGCGGTGGGCACGTTCTTGCCGACGTAGTCGGCGCGGATCGGCAGCTCGCGGTGGCCGCGGTCGACGAGCACGGCCAGCTGCACGGCGCGCGGGCGGCCGTGGTCGCGCAGGGCGTCGAGGGCGGCGCGGATGGTGCGGCCGGAGAACAGCACGTCGTCGACCAGGATCACCACCCGGTCGTCGATGCCGCCGGGCGGCAGCTGCGTCTGCTCGAGCGCGCGCGGCGGACGGCGGCGCAGGTCGTCGCGGTACAGGGTGACGTCGAGGGCCCCCGTCGGGGGAACGACCCCGGAGAACTCGCCGATCTTCCCGGCGAGCCGGTTGGCCAGCGGAGTACCGCGCGTGGGGATGCCCAGCAACACGGGTGGGGCGAGTGGTGCGGATGAGGCATCGCCCGAAGTACCCGCACCGAGTGCGGTCTTCTCGATGACCTGATGGGCCATCCGGGCGATGGTGCGCGCGACATCGCCGGCCGAAAGAAGCTCGCGCTCCCCGACCGGTTCCGCCGCGCCACGCGGACGTGACGACAAGGCGGACCTCCTTCCCCGCCTCTCTGGACGGGTCCTTAAAGGACGTCGACTCCCAGCTCGTGCCGGGAAATCGCACCGACAGTAGCAGGAGCGGTCAATCAGCCTTCCGGGTGGTGTGCCCACGTCCGCGACCAGGTACGGAGACCTTCTGCTTGACCTGGTGACAACTATGCGTAACCATTACTCTGAGTATTCGACTCGAGGAGTCCCCTGACCGGTCACCACGACCGGCGTGGGGGTGAGGAAACGGAGAACCACCAGATGGGCGATTACGCCAAGGCGCTCGGGGCCAAGCTCCGCGGGATCCGCCAGCAACAGGGTCTGTCCCTGCACGGCGTCGAGCAGAAGTCGGGCGGCCGCTGGAAGGCCGTCGTCGTCGGCTCGTACGAGCGTGGCGACCGCGCCGTCACCGTCCAGAAGCTGGCCGAACTGGCCGACTTCTACGGTGTACCGGTGGTCGAACTGCTGCCGGAGGGCCGTGTGCCCTCGGGTGCCGAGCCCGCCACGAAGATCGTGATCAACCTCGAGCGGCTCCAGCAGCTGCCCGCGGAGAAGGTCGGCCCGCTCGCGCGGTACGCGGCCACGATCCAGAGCCAGCGCGGCGACTACAACGGCAAGGTGCTCTCCATCCGCACCGAGGACCTGCGCTCGCTCGCGATCATCTACGACATGACCCCCGGTGAGCTCACCGAACAGCTCATCGATTGGGGCGTCCTGCCGCCCGAGGCCCGTCCGTCCAAAGAAGACTGATGGGCGGCGGTTGCCCGACGCGGTGGGTGTTTTCGGCGGGGCACCGGAAACACCCACCGAGCTTCGGACACCGCCGGACCGGCTGCGGACGGTGATCAACACCACCCCGGCCGTCCCCTCGCACCCGCGTCTGCCGTTCCGGCGCGTGACCCGTTCGGGCTAGCGCTTCCGGGTTGCCGTGACGGTGAACCCGGGTCACCGGGTGACGCCCGAGCGGGCTCGAGCACGGCCCGGCGCCGGCTCTGCCACGCTCGGTGTGACGAAGACCTCTTCCGGACCCCACTCGTGAGGCTTCCTGGGGACACCAGCACAACGCCGAAGGCCGCGGCTCCAGTACGGAGCTCGCGGCCTTCGGCGGTTTTCGGCTGTTTTCGACTCCGAAGTCAGCGGGTCAGAGCACGGCCCGCAGGCGGTCGGCGATCGTCCCGATGCGCCCGAGCACGCCGTTGACGAAGCGCGGCGAGTCGTCGGTCGAGAGCTCCTTCGCCAGGCCCACGGCCTCGTCGATCGCGACGGGGTCGGGCACGTCGGAGGACCAGAGCATCTCGTAGACGCCCACCCGCAGCACCGCCAGGTCGACCGGCGGCATGCGGTCCAGGGTCCAGCCCTGCGAGTGCTCGGCCAGCAGCTCGTCGACCTGCTCGCGGTGGGTCGTGACGCCCTCCACGACGGTGATCGTGTAGTCGGCGACCGGGTCGACCTCGGTGGACCCGACCCGGTCGGCCAGCAGCGTGACCGGGTCGGTGCCGCGTTGCGAAGCTTCGTACAGCATCTCGACGGCACGCCGGCGGGCCTGCCGCCTGCTGATCGCACCGCCGCGGTTCGGGTGCGGCTTCTGTTTGTCCGCCATCAGTTCGAGACGCGGCCGAGGTACCGGCCGTCACGCGTGTCGACCTTGATCTTCTCGCCGGTCGAGACGAACAGCGGGACCTGGATCTCGGCGCCGGTCTCGAGCGTCGCCGGCTTGGTGCCGCCGGTGGAGCGGTCGCCCTGCAGGCCTGGGTCGGTGTGCTGGATGACGATCTCGACCGAGGTCGGGAGCTCGATGTAGAGCGCCTCGTTCTCGTGCACCGCGACCTGGACCTCGGTGTTCTCGAGCATGTAGTTGGCGTTGTCCGACACGACCTCGGCCGGAACCGTGATCTGGTCGTAGGTGTCGCCGTCCATGAACACGAAGTCCTGACCGTCCTTGTACAGGTAGGTCATGTTCCGGCGGTCCACGGTGGCCGTTTCGACCTTCGTGCCGGCGTTGAAGGTCTTGTCGACGACCTTCCCCGTCAGCACGTGCTTGAGCGTGGTGCGCACGAACGCACCGCCCTTGCCCGGCTTGACGTGCTGGAACGCGGTGACGGTCCAGAGCTGGCCCTCGAGGTTGAGGACGAGCCCGTTCTTCAGGTCGTTGGTGGTGGCCACGAGCTTTCGGTCTCCTGTGTCGATCTCTTCGTCCGCGGCCCGTCTCAGACGGCCACGAGGTCCTTGGTGCTCAGGGTGAGGAGTTCGGGCCCGGAGTCCCGCACGACGAGCGTGTCCTCGATGCGCACGCCACCGCGCCCCGCGAGGTAGACGCCGGGCTCGACGGTGACCGCCATACCGGCGGACAGTGTACCGACGCCCGTGGTAGCGAGGCTGGGCGCCTCGTGCACCTCGAGCCCGACGCCGTGGCCGAGGCCGTGCGCGAACTCCTCCGCGCGGCCCGCGGCGGCGATCACCGAGCGGGCCGCGGCGTCCACGTCGGACACGTCGGCGCCCGGGAACACGGCCGCGGTGCCGGCCGCCTGGGCGCGGTGGACCAGGTCGTAGAGGTCGCGCTGCCAGTCGGCGGCCTTGCCAAGCACGAACGTGCGGGTCATATCGGAGTGGTAGCCGTCGACCGTCGCGCCGAAGTCCATCTTCACGAAGTCGCCTTCGCGCAGCTCGGCGCCGGTGGGCTGGTGGTGCGGGATCGCCGAGTTGGGCCCGGCGGCCACGATCGTGGCGAACGACGGCTCCGACGAACCGTGCTCCAGCATGCGGTTCTCCAGGTCGCGTGCCACTTCCAGCTCGGTGCGCCCGGCGCGCAGGCCGCCGGACGCCAGCAGGTCGGCGAGCGCGCGGTCGGCCGCCGCGCAGGCCGAGCGCAGGGCCGCGACCTCGATCTCGTCCTTCACCGCGCGCAGCTGCTCGATCAGCCCGGGCGTCCGGACCAGCGTCACCTTGTCGAAGCGCACCTTGAGCGCCTCGTGGTCTTCCACGCTCACGTGCTGGCTCTCGAACCCGGTGCGCCCGTAGGTCGAGTGGGCACGGGCCGCGAAGTCGGCGAGCACTCGGTCGCTGGCGCGGCCCATCACGCGTTCGAGGTCCGGCACCTCGGACGCCGACTGGGTCGTGTAGCGGCCGTCGGTGCAGAACACGGTCTGCGCCTCGCCGCCTGCGTGCACGAGCAGCGCGGCGTTCGACCCGGTGAACCCGGTGAGGTAGCGGATGTTGAGCAGGTCGGTGACCAGCAGCGCGTCGACCCCGGAATCGGTGATCAGGGACCGCAGCGCGCCGCGACGGTGAGCGTGGGTTTCAGGCACCCGGCCAGCTTAGCCACGCGGATCGCGTGGTCCGGGGACGCTCGCGGCGGTCACTGTCCGCAAGCGGCCGGGCACCCGGAGCCGCTGCTCCGGGTGGACCACACGGCGTTCACCCGGTGGCACCTACACTCCGTCCATGCTGGGTGCCTGGTTGACTCGCGGGCTGGTCATGGCCGTCGTCCACGCCGCCGCCATGACGCTGCTCGCCAAGTGGTCCGTGTTCCACCCGACCGACCAGACGGTGATCACGTCCGTCGCCCTCGCCGTGCTGGTGGGCGTCGCGGCGCTGTGGAGCGCGATCGACGGCTGGCGCGGCAAGCCGGACCGCGGCCGGGCCTGGTTCATCGCGTCGCTGGTGGCCGGCGTCGTCTCCGGCATCCTGTACGTGATCGGGCGCGCGGTGTTCGTCGACCAGACCGGCACGTCGGAGCTGGGCGCGGCGCTCACCGGGGGTGCCGCGTTCTCGGCGCTGCTGGTGCTGGTGCCGGCCGGGCTGGGGCTGTTCGTCGGCTCACGCGTGCGGCGGCCGGCGCCGGAGGACGAGGAGCCGGAACCCGAGGACGACGAGGACGACGGCTCGGGCAGCCAGTCGGGTCAGCTGGAGCTGCCGGAGGCCGAGCCGGCCGGCGCGCCGCGGCCGAAGCCGTCGCCCGTCAGCCGCCCAGCGGGAGCCCGGGCGCGTAGGCGTCCCACTGTCGCGGGTCGGTCTCCGTCACCGCGGCCCCGTTGAGGTCCACGATCGTGGTGTCGGGCAGGCCGTAGAGCTCGTTGCCGAGCACCACGCCGTACCCGTGGCCGTACGAGTGCACCACGTTCGTGCCGGACTTCAGCGTCGTCTTCACGGGCAACCCGGCGACGGGCGTGAGCGGCCGGTCCACCACTTCGCCGGCCAAAGCGGCGGCGACCGAGCGGCGGTCGACGCGGATGCGCACCCCGCGGCGGAACAGGTCCATGCGGCGGTCCGGTGACGGCATCGCGACACCGTCGAACGTCGTGGTCAGGCGGTCGGGGCTCGAGCAGCCGCCGGCGCCCTGCACGTCGAGCCCGAAGTGCTTCAGGCTCGTCGGCGCGCCCGCGGAACCGATCGTGGTCGCGCGCACGACGTCGAACGAGACGGTGCCGCACGGATCGGTGACCGACGTCGGGGCGTGGCCGTCCGGGCGGCGAATGAGGCCGGGCCCTTCCTTCCACGCGCCGGGGATCACCAGCGGTGTGTAGGGCTGGAGGGTGAAGTCCTTGTCCCAGAAGGTGAGCGTGGTGCCGTCCGCGGTCTCGTGGGCGATCACGAACGCGTCGAGCGCGCCGACCCATTCGAGGTCGGCGCTGAACCCGTCGACCACCGAGCGTTCGCGCGGCGTGGCGGTGCCAGCGACGGGCGCGAAACCCTTGTCCCCCAGCGCTTCCACGCCGCTGCCGAACGCCGGGTCGTGGGAGCGGATCACGAACTGGCCGGCACCGTTCCAGCCGGCGGCGCGGCCGGTGGTGTCGGTGAACATGAGGTAGTACCAGCCGTCGAGGAACACGACCGAGGGCTGGCCGGCGCCGTAGACGTTGTCGCGGTGCACGTCGTGCGAAGGCCCGAGAATCGGCCGGCCGCCCGCCGCGCGGGTCCAGTGGACGCCGTCGGGGCTCGTCGCGAGGCCGATGGCGTTGCCGAGCGCGTGGTCGCCCGCCGCGCCGGTGTAGTACAGGTAGTAGGTGCCGCCGACGCGCAGCACGGACGGGTCGCACGTGTGCACGCCGTCGAACCCGCCGGGCGAACCGGACAGGACCGCGATCGGCGCGCCGCCACCGGGTCCGGTGAAGGGACCGTCGGCCGAGGGCGCCTCGGCGTACAGGATGTCGTCGCCGGGCGGGGCCGCGCTGCCGTACTGGCTGCACCACCACAGGCGGGTTTTGCCGTTTTCGACCATCGCCGTGGGGCCGTAGTTGTAGACCGCGTCGGCGGCTCCGGCGGCGACCACTCCGTTGCTCTGGCGGGCTTTCGCGGTCTCCAGGGGGACGTTCGCCACGCGCGGGGGTTTCGCCGGAGCAGGCTTGCCGCCCGCGATGCCGCCGTGGTCGGGTCCGTCGGCCTGGGTCTGCGCGTAGCTGTCGCTGCAGCCCGCCACCACGACCCCCGACAACGCCAGGGCGAACAGGGCTCGCGCGGGTCGCCGAACCCCGCCACGAAACGGGTGCATGATGGTCGAGTCTAACCAGTCCTAACCCGGTTGGGTGAACGCGTCCCCGTCTCGCGGGAGTTCGAGGGCAACAAGCTCGACCTCGAAGCCGTCGTCGTTCTCGAGGTAGGCCGCGTAGTGCGGTTTCCCGCCCGCGTAGGGGAAACGGTCCGCGAACAAGGGCCGCCAGCCGGGCCCGCCGGCCGCGAGCTCGTCGACCTCGGCGCGGGTGGCGACGTGCAGGGCGAGGTGGTTGAGGCCGGGGCGAAGGCGTTCGTGCGGTCCGGCGGCCATCGCGGGTGAGGCCTCCACCACGAGGTACGTGGGGCCGAGGCGCCAGCTGACGCCGTCGGGCCAGCGCTGGAACTCGCGCCACCCCAGCCGGCCCAGCAGCCAACCCCAGCTGCGTTCGGCGCGCGCGAGGTCGTGGACCCAGAGCTCGAGGTGGTGCGGCCGGCCGTGCGCGGTGGGCAGCGAGACGAGCACGCGGTGCACGTCGCCGTAGTGCACGCCGGAGCCGACGTCGAGGAAGCCGAGCCGGCGGGTGATCGCGAGACTGGCCGCGTTGTCCTCGTGGACGAGCGCCCACACGGCGGGCAGGCCCAGCGTGGCGAGGCCATGCTCCACGAGCGCGCGGGCGGCTTCGGTGGCGAAGCCCTTCCCCGCGTGCTTCGCGGCGACGAAGTACCCCAGCTCGGCAACGTCGCCGGGCAGCTCGGACGACGGGCGCAGATGGGCGACGCCGATGACTTCGCCCTCGTGCTCGACCACCCAGTGGCCCTGGCCTTCGGGCCCGTCGTAGGCGAGGCGGCGGGCCACCATGGCGCGGGCCTGGTCGGGGTCGGAGAAGTCGGCGGCGAAGAACCGGCTCATCTCCGGGTCGGTGAACACCGCGACCACGGCGTCGGTGTCGGCCTCGGTCAGAGCCCTCAGCCGGAGCCGGCCGGTGGTGAGCTCCTGAGTCACTTCGCGTTCGCTGCCACCCAGCGCAGCGCGAGGCCGTAGCCGTCGACGCCAAGCCCCACGATCACGCCGGTGGCGACGTCGGAGAGCACGCTGTGGTGGCGGAACTGCTCGCGCTTGTGGACGTTGCTGATGTGCAGCTCGATCAGCGGCGCGGACAGCTGCGCGGCGGCGTCGCGCACGGCGATCGAGTAGTGCGTCCAAGCGCCGGCGTTGAGCACGACCGGGTGACCGCCGTCGGCGGCCTCGTGGAGCCAGCCGACGAGCTCGCCCTCGTGGTCGGTCTGGCGCACCTCGACGTCGAGGCCGAGCACGGTGCCCGTCTTCACGCAGAGGGCGGCGAGGTCGTCGTGGGTCGTCGAGCCGTAGACGGCGGGCTCGCGCTTGCCGAGGCGGCCGAGGTTGGGGCCGTTGAAGACGAAGACCTTCACAGCAGAACGCTCCCGCCGCTCTTGGGGGCGTCGGCCGCGACCGCGGAGTACGCGGCGGCCAGCAGCGCCGGGTCCGGGCCTTCGAGGCGGCCGGGCTTGGCGAGCGCGTCGAGGACCACGAACCGGAGCACGCCGGAACGGGTCTTCTTGTCGCCCTTCATGCCTTCCATGAGCTGGCCCAGCGCGTCGGCGTCGTAGGTGGTCGGCAGCCCGATCAGCTTCAGCACCGACGCGTGGCGCGCCGCGGTCTCGTCGTCGAGGCGCCCGGCGAGGCGGGCGAGCTCGGCGGCGAACACCAGGCCCACGCTCACGGCCGCGCCGTGGCGCCAGCGGTAGCGCTCGCGGCGCTCGATGGCGTGGCCGAGGGTGTGGCCGTAGTTGAGGATCTCGCGCAGGTCGGACTCGCGCAGGTCGGCGGCGACGACGTCGGCCTTGACCTGGATCGAGCGGCGGACCAGTTCGGCCAGCACGTCTCCGGTCGGGTCGAGGGCGGCTTCGGGATCCTGTTCGATCAACTCCAGGATGCGCGGGTCGGCGATGAAGCCGGTCTTCACGACCTCGGCCATGCCGGCCACGAGTTCGTTGCGGGGCAAGGTTTCCAGCGTCGCGAGGTCGACCAGCACGGCACTCGGCTCGTGGAACACGCCCACGAGGTTCTTGCCGGCCTCGGTGTTGATGCCCGTCTTGCCGCCGACGGCCGCGTCGACCATGCCGAGCAGCGTCGTCGGCACGTTGACCAGGCGCACGCCGCGCATCCAGGTGGCGGCGACGAAGCCGGCCAGGTCCGTCACGGCGCCGCCGCCGAGACCCACGACCACGCCGCGGCGGTCGAGCCCGATCCGGCCGAGGACCTCCCAGCAGAAGCTCGCGACGGAGAAGGCCTTGCCGTCCTCGGCGTCCGGGATCTCCACGCGATGCGCGTCGAGGCCCGCTTCGGCGAGCTCCTCGCGCACGGCCTCGGCCGTGGCGGTGAGCGTGGGCGGGTGGATCAGCGCGATCTTCGACGCGTCGGCGAGCTGCGCGGTGAGCTCGGCGAGCAGGCCGCGGCCCACGAGCACGTCGTACGGGTGCGCGGTCGCGACGCGGATCCGGACGGGTTGGGACACGGGTTTTCCTCACTACTCCTGGAGTTGTGGCACTCCGGGTCTGTGTTGCTCAGCGTCCTACTGCTTGGGGACTTCGGCCGGTTCGATCGCGGCGACCGCGGCGGCCACCACCTCGGCGGGCGTCCGCTGGTCGGTCTCGATCTCGACGGTCGCCACCTCCCGGTACACCGGCAGGCGCGCGTCGAGCAGGGACTTGAACGTGGCGCGCGGGTTCACGCCCGCGAGCAGCGGACGCGCGCTCGACAGGCCGGTGCGCTGCACACCGGCGGCGAGGCCGACGTTCAGGAACACCACCGTGTGCTTCGCCAGCAGCGCCCGCGTCTCCGGGCTCAGCGGAGCACCGCCGCCGAGGGAGAGGACGCCGTCGTGCTCGTCGAGGGCGGTGGCGACGGCCTGCGCTTCGAGCGCGCGGAACGCCGGCTCGCCGTCCTCGGCGAAGATGTCGGAGATCGCGCGGCCGGCACGCTCGACGATGTCGTCGTCGGTGTCGCGGAACGCCACCCCGAGCGTCTCGGCGAGCAGCGGGCCCACCGTGCTCTTGCCGGAGCCCGGCGGTCCCACGACCACGGCGCGGGGGCTCACCAGCGCTCCTCGAGCGCCTTCAGGTAGCCCTCGGCGTTGCGCTTGCTCTCGGCCAGCGAGTCGCCGCCGAACTTCTCCAGCGCGGCGTCGGCCAGCACCAGCGCCACCACGGACTCGAGCACGACGCCCGCCCGCGGGACGGCGCACACGTCCGAGCGCTGGTGGATCGCGACGGCCGGCTCGCCCGTGCGCACGTCCACCGTGGACAGCGCCTTCGGGACGGTCGAGATCGGCTTCATCGCCACGCGCACGCGCAGGGGCTCGCCGTTGGTGATGCCGCCTTCGAGGCCGCCCGCGCGGTTGGAGCGGCGCGTGACGCCGACCGGGCCGGTGCCGCGGTCGATCTCGTCGTGGGCCTGGCTGCCCCAGCGCCGCGCGGTGGTGAAGCCGTCGCCGACCTCCACGCCCTTCATGGCCTGCACGCCCATGAGCGCGCCCGCCAGGCGCGCGTCGAGGCGGCGATCCCAGTGCACGTGGGAGCCGAGGCCCGGCGGCAGCCCGTAGGCGAGCACCTCGATCACGCCGCCGACGGTGTCGCCCGCCTTCCGCACGGCGTCGACCTCGGCGACCATCGCCTCGGTGCCTTCGGCCGAGAACGCCCGCACGGGGCTCTCGTCGATCGCGGCCAGGTCACCCGGCTGCGGCAGCGGCCCCTCGGGCGCGTCGGCACCGCCGATCGACACGACGTGGCTCAGCACCTCCACGCCCAGCAGCTGGCGCAGGAAGTTGCGCGCCACCGTGCCCAGCGCCGTGCGCGACGCCGTCTCGCGGGCGCTCGCGCGCTCCAGCACGGGACGGGCCTCGTCGAAGCCGTACTTCTGCATGCCGGGCAGATCGGCGTGGCCGGGGCGCGGCCGCGTGAGCGGCTCGTTGCGCGCCAGGCCGGCGAGCACCTCGGGGTCCACGGGGTCGGCCGCCATGACCTGCTCCCACTTGGGCCACTCGGCGTTCTCGATCTGCACCGCGATGGGGCCGCCCTGCGAGATCCCGTGGCGGACGCCGCCCAGGAACTGCACGTGGTCGGTCTCGAACCCCATGCGCGGGCTGCGACCGAACCCGAGGCGGCGCCGCGCGAGCTGCGCGGTGAGGTCTCCGGTGGTCACCTCCACACCAGCGGGCAGGCCCTCGAGCACAGCGGCGAGGGCGGGTCCGTGCGATTCTCCTGCGGTGATCCAGCGCAACACCCGGCAATCCTGTCACGGCTCGCGGGGCGCCTGACCAGCAGCCCCTCAGCTCGGCACCACCCCCGAACCCACCCCGGGGAACACAGCGCACGTCCAGGCCGCGACCACCAACGCCGGCCCGTGGGGCACACCACACCGAATCGCCCGTCGGGCGTAAGGCCCGTCCCTGGCTTGTGGTGGGTATGTCTCGTTGGTGGCCGATGCCGGATGTCCGCCCGGCGCGTCGTTCGGTGAGGTAGCCGATGCGGGACGCTTACCTGCGCGGGATATGCCCTTCGGCGAGGCGGCCGACGCCGGCTGCCCGCTCGGCGGTCCGGTACGACGCACCCGCTCGGCGATGGCCTTCACCTGCGCTCCCCCGGCCACGACGGCACTCAGGCCGGCCGCCGCCACCGCCGCGACCGCCACTGACGCCCAGCCCAGCGCACCCAGCACCGCGCCGAGCACGCCGGCGAGCTTCACGTCTCCCGCCCCGAGCTGCGCCGGCCCGACCCGGTGGACGGCGAGGTGGACACCACCGAACACGAGCACGCCCTCCGCCGCGCTCACGAGCAGCGTCGCCCCGCCCCCGCTCATGGCGGCGACGGTCAGTGCGGTCGCCATTACGGGATACGCCGCCAACGTCAACACATCCGGCAACCTCCGATGCCGGACATCCGCCAGGCACAACGGCACCCCGACCACCGTGAGCACCCACGGCACCGGCCACCACCACTGGGCCCAGCGCCCCTCCCGCCACCGCCACACGACGACGAGCAGCGCAGCCACCACCACGACGACAGCCACGACCGGCGACACCGGCGCACCCGCCCGTCTCAGCAACCACACCAGGAGGGGCACCACCGCCCCACCCACAACGACCATTCCCCAGGACATGCACCCACGTTCGCAGCGCCCGCCCGCCACGCCAAGCCGCGCCTGTCGCGAGTGGACCGCTCGCGCCGAAAACCCGCTCGATTCACTCGACCGGGGAACCCGAACCGGCCGGCAGACAGCGAACCGAGCCCACCCGGCCCGCGGCCGCGCGGTAACAACCCGAGCCGGTCAGCAAGTACGCGCCAACAAATCGAGCCGGCCACTCACGGCATCCGGAGGTCGCGCCAAGCGCCCAATGCGGCGTTCGGTGCAGACCACCTGAGCCGCTTGACACCACGTCTGGCCGGCGCCCGCGCGGCCACAACCCGCATAGATCGCCGTGCCAGGAATCGCCACCGCGAGCCTCCGCCGCCACCGCGACCGGCGGGCGACCCTGCCGCCCGAGATCGCCGCGGGCCAGATCGGCGGTAACCCGAGCCGAGCGAAGCTGCACCACGAATCGAGCCGCCCCGGCCCTCGGCCGCGGTAGCAACCCGAGCCGGCCAGCAACTATGCGCCAACAACTCGAGCCAGCCACTCACCGCATCCGGAGGTCGCGCCAAGCGCCCCGATGCGGCGTTCGGTGCACTGGGCGCACCCCATGCGGCGTTCGGTGCGTGGAACGCAGCCAACGCCACATTCGGGGTGGGTCGAAGCGAGTCAGCGAGTCAGCGAGTCATGGATAAACCAGGCGCATCAACGGTTTCCCCGTCCGTACGCTCCGGATCTCCAGAGACGCGATGTCCTGGGACTTCATCGGCGTGCCCACCACGACCTTGGCCGTGTTCTCCGGCAGGGCCTTCCAGGTGGCGAGTTCGGCCTCGGTGCCGTCGCGGCCGAGGGCGACGAGCGAGTAGTCCCCGCCCTTGCCGCCGCGGTAACTGCAGGACATTTCGACCTCGGTGCCCCACGACTGGGAGTCGATGCGGGCCGCGGCCTGGATCGGGTATTCGCCGAGGGCCGACATGGCGAGCGAGGGCGGTGGTGCGGCGACAGCGGGCGCGGCGGGCCGCGGGGACACGTCCGGCAGCGAAACAGACACCGCCAGAGCCACCCCGGCCGCGACGGCCAGCGCGGCCACTCCCCCGGTCACCCCGTTCCGGATCCGCCGGCGGCGCCGAACCTTCCGCATCAGCACCGGCAGCAAGTCCGGCATCGCCTGAGAGCCCGGCGCGAGCGAGCCCGGCACCGAAGGCACAGCGGGCAGGTCCGGCATCGACGGCACAGCCGGCAGATCGGGTTCCGAAACCGAATCCGAACCCGGCGTCGAGGACGTCGCCGGCAGGTCGGGCACCGACCGCGAGCCCGATCCCGGCACACCCGGCACATCCGAGCCCGGCACATCGGGCGCATCCGAGCCCAGCACCGGCACATCCAGCGCGTCCGATCCCGGCACACCCGGTACAACCGAGCCCAGCACCGGCACATCGGGCGCATCCGAGTCCGGCCCTCGCGAACCCGCCAGATCCGGTCCTGGCGCGGACCGCGAATCCGAACCCGGCGTCGAAGACGTCGCCCGCAGGTCGGGCACCGACCGCGAGCCCGATCCCGGCACACCCGGCACATCCGAGCCCGGCCCGCCCGCCACAACCGAGCCCAGCACCGGCACATCGGGCGCAACCGAGCCCGGCCCTCGCGAACCCGCCACATCCGGTCCCGGCGCCGACCGCGAATCCGGCTCCGGCAGAACCGGCTCCGACACCGACCGCGAAACCGGCTTCGAACCCGGCACGATCACCAGATCGGGCACCGGCCCCGGATCCCACGGCGTCCCCGTGCCGCCGCCGTCACGTTCGCCGGGCCCGAAGGCTCCCCCCGGCGAACCACCCCTGGTCTGCGCGAGCAAACCCGGGAGCCCGGCCAGCTCGCGGACCGCGGCGGCGCACCGGTCGCACTCCTGGAGGTGCTCCTCGAACGCCTGCCGGTCCTCCGGTGACAGCGCACCGAGCAGGTACGCGGCGTCGTAGGTCGCGAACTCGTCGGCGGTCACTGCGTCACCCCCCGCTCTTCCAAAGCCAGGCGAAGCGCCCGTAGCGCGTAGTGCGTGCGGGACTTCACCGTCCCCTCGGCAATTCCCAGGCGGTGGGCAGCGTCGGCCACCGAGTACCCCTGGAAGTAGCACAGTTCGAGCACCTCGCGGTGGCGCACCGAGAGCTCGCCGAGCGCGTCGGCCACCAGCCACCCCTGCACGGCCCGCTCGGTGCCGTCGGCCACCGCGCGCTCGGGCGGAGCGTCGGTGACGACCTCCGAGCGCGAGGTCGCCGACCGCCACCCGTCGATGGCGATCCGGCGCGCGACCGTGAACAGCCACGCGCGGGCCGAACCCTGTGATTGGTCCAGCACGTCGGTGTGCCGCCACGCCCTCAGCAGCGTCTCCTGCACCACGTCCTCCGCGTGGTTGCGGTTGCCGCCCGTCAGGTGCAGGGCGTAGGACCAGAGCGCGGCCGCGTGTTCCTCGTGCAGCGTGCGCATCAGCTGGTCCTCGACGTCGCTCCTCCCCACGGCAAGCCCCGGTCAGCGTCCGGCCGGCACCGCGTGCCCGCCGGAAGACTGCCTGGCGCGCACCTCCTGCACCAGCAGCACCAGGCCGCAGATCACGCACAGCGCCTCGGTGACCACGCCCCAGTACTCGAACTGGCTGTTGAACTGGTCGTGCATGCCGTAGAAGCCGACGGTCACCGACAGCAGGTACGCGAGCAGCGTCACGCCGCCGAAGCCGAGCGTGAAGAACGGCGGCACCCAGTGGTGCCAGAACAGCAGCGCGACGGCGATCACGATCCCGGCGATCCCGTTCACCAGGAACAGCGGACCGACCACGGCGATGTCCGAGTAGCCGCTGCCGAAGTACAGGTAGAAGTGGACCGCGGCGGACCCGACCAGCCCGATCGCGCCCAACCCTCGCATCCAGTTGGCCAGCATGATGTTCTCCTTCACCCCGTCTGAATCCCACTCCCCCATTACACGGAGACACGGGCGATCCGGTTCACCGGACAACGCTTTGCGGTGAACGGGTGAACCAGCCGGGCGATCATCTCGTTAGTAGGGGCATGACTGCCGAACTGCACACCCGCCGCTCCGTTCTCACCACCGGGGCCGCCGTCGCCGGCGTCGCCGTGGGCACCGTCGCCCTCGCGGCCTGTGGCGCCGGCTCGGACTCGGGCTCCTCGGGCGGCGACGCCCCCAAGCCCGGCGGGAAGGTGATCGCGCTGTCCGACGTGCCCGTCGGCCAGGCGAAGTCCGCCAAGACCCCCGACGGCCAGGACGTGATCGTGGCCCAGCCGACCGCCGGAACCGTGAACTGCTTCAGCGCCATCTGCACCCACCAGGGCTGCACCGTGAACCCGCCGCAGGGCGCCGAGATCCACTGCCCGTGCCACGGGTCGGTGTACGACTCGCTCACGGGCGCGGTGAAGAACGGCCCGGCCGAGAAGCCGCTGCCGAAGATCAACGTGAAGGTCGACAACGGAGAGGTCGTCACCGCCTGACGACGTAAACCACCCAACGCACGCGAAGGGCCCCTTGTGGACGATCACCGTCCAAGGGGCCCTTCGACGTGGAAAGCCTCAGCCGCTCCAGCTGAACAGCGGGTCGCCCGCCGCGACCGTGCGCCCGGGCTCGAGGCCCGCGAGCACGTCGGCCTGGGCGTCGAGCCCGACCACAGGCACGATCGGCGAGTACCCGGCGGCCGCCACGGCCTCGGGGTCCCAGCCGATCACCGGCTGGCCGGCGCGCACCGACTCGCCCTTGACCACGTGGAGGGTGAAGCCCTCGCCCTTCTCCTTCACCGTGTCGATGCCGAGGTGCACCAGCACGGCGCGCCCGTCCTCGGTCGCCACCACGAAGGCGTGCGGGTGCAGGGTCACGACGGTGCCGTCCACCGGCGCGACGGCGTCGGCACGCCCGCCGCTCGGCTTCACGGCGATGCCGGGGCCGACCATCGCCTCGGCGAACACCGGGTCGGGCACCTCGGTGATCGCGACGACCTCGCCCGCGACGGGGCTCAGGATCTCGAGGCTCACATCAGGTCCTCGATGTCGCTGGCGATCGTGTCCGCCTCGGGGCCGACGATCACCTGCACCGCGGAGCCCATCTTCACCACGCCCATCGCACCGGCGGCCTTGAGCGCCGCCTCGTCGACGAGGCTGGTGTCCTCCAGCTCGCAGCGAAGGCGCGTGATGCAGCCTTCGATCTCGACGACGTTGTCCACGCCGCCGAGCGCCGCGAGAATCTTCTCAGGCCTGTCATCCGCCATCGCGGCCTCCTCGTTTCCCGTTGGTTCCCCACGTGAGCCAGTGCGCTCCACCACTACTACGCCGTTCGTCGGCATGCACGTCGCCGCAGGCCACGAACGCATAACGGTGGTTGACACCCGCTCGCGAGGCGGAGCATCCTGCCCCATCGGAATCATTGGTCTAGACCGGAACGTACCAATCTTCCGGCGAAGACGCGAGCACCGGTCGCCCGGTGCGACGACACGAGGAGGGTGACACCGATGAGCGCTGCCGCGCACGTCCCGCCGCCCGACGGCGTCGACCGGGTGGAGCGGGTGATCAACGGGCCCACGCCCAAGCACGCCCAGCTGCGCGAGATCCTGCGCCGGTCCGTGGAGCGCGAGCTCCCGCCCGGTTCGCCGATCCCGTCGGAGCGGGAGCTCGCCCAGCGCTACGGTGTCTCGCGCCTCACGGTCCGCTCGGCGATCGGCAAGCTCGTCGAAGAGGGCCTGCTGGCCCGGGTGCGCGGCAAGGGCACGTTCACCGCCGCGCGCCGCATGGAGTTGCAGCTCTACCTGATGTCCTTCACCGACGACATGCGCCGGCGCGGGCTCACCCCCACCACGGAGGTGGTGTCCACGTCGCTCGAGGTCCCGCCGGTGACCTCGGCGCACGCACTCGGCCTCACCGAGGGTGTGGCGGCCCACCGGCTGGTGCGGCTGCGGCGCGCGGACGGCGTGCCGCTGGCCGTGGAACGCGGCTGGTACCACGCGGGCCGCACGCCCGGACTGCTCGACCTCGACCTCACCCGTTCCCTGTACGCCCAGCTGGCCGAGGCCTACGACCTGCGGCCGGACCAGGCGTACCAGACGGTGTGGGCCGAGTCCGCGGATCGCGAGACGGCGCGCCTGCTCGGCATGCGCACCGGCACTCCGCTCCTCGTCTTCCGCCGGGTCTCCAGCGCAGGCGGAGAGCCGGTGGAGGACATGACGTCCTGGTACCGGGGAGACCACTACCAGGTGACCATGCAGTTGGACCGGAACACCCCGGATTCCGGCCACCAACCCCACTACGGAGGTACCCGACGATGAGCGCCACCACCACAGAGGGGGCGAAGGGCAAGAAGAGCGGCGGCGGGCTCGCCGGGCTGCAGCGCTTCGGCCGCAGCCTGATGCTGCCCATCGCCGTCTTGCCCGCCGCCGGTCTTCTCAACCGGCTGGGCCAGGACGACGTGTTCGGCAAGACTGGCCTCGGCTGGGACAAGGTCGCGGCTGTGATCGGTGCCGCGGGCGGTGGCCTGTTCGACTGGCTGCCCCTGCTGTTCGCCATCGGTATCGCGGTCGGCTTCGCGCGCAAGGGCGACGGTTCGACCGCCGTCGCCGCGGTGGTCGGCTGGGTCGTGTTCAACAAGGTCATCCAGGCCATCGCCCCGATCAGCAGCCAGGAGGGCTACAAGCCCGGCTGGGAGGGCGCGCCGATCCACTGGCCCTACAGCGTGCTGACCGGTGTGATCAGCGGTATCGTCGCCGCCCTGCTGTGGCAGCGCTACTACCGGATCAAGCTGCCGAGCTGGCTCGCCTTCTTCGGCGGCCGCCGGTTCGTGCCGATCATCACCGCGTTCTCGATGATCATCCTCGGCGTGATCTTCGGCCTGCTCTTCAAGTACGTCGACCACGGCATCAACTCCATCGGCCAGGCCGTCGTCGGCTCGCCGGTGATCGGTGGCGGCATCTACGGCGTGCTCAACCGCCTGCTCATCCCGATCGGTCTGCACCAGCTGCTCAACGTGCCGGTGTGGTTCATCTTCGGCGGCGGCGACCTCAACAACTTCTTCGGCCACGTGCAGGGTTCCGGCACGTTCATGACCGGCTTCTTCCCGATCTTCATGTTCGCCCTGCCCGCCGCGGCGCTGGCGATCTGGCAGACCGCGAAGCCGGGCCAGAAGAAGATCGTGGGCTCGATCATGATCTCGGCGGCGCTGACCTCGTTCATCACGGGTGTCACGGAGCCGATCGAGTTCGCGTTCATGTTCGTCGCGTGGCCGCTCTACATCTTCCACGCGATCATGACCGGTGTCTCGCTGGCCGTGTGCAACGCGCTGGGCATCCACCTCGGCTTCTCGTTCTCGGGCGGTGCGATCGACTTCGCCCTGAACTCGTCGCTGGACACCGCGCACAAGGCGTGGCTGCTGATCCCGATCGGCCTGGTCTTCGCCGTCATCTACTACGTGGTGTTCCGGTTCGTGATCACGAAGTGGAACATGCGCACCCCGGGCCGTGAGGACGACACGATCGAGGCCGACCTCGACCGCACGGCCGCGAAGTAAGCTCACCAGCAGAAACCGAGAGAGGACGACCATGCCGGAGAAACGAGTCACCGTGGCCAGCAAGGTGGGCCTGCACGCCAGGCCGGCCGCGCTGGTCGCCAAGGCGGCCGCGGCGCAATCCGTCGCGGTGACCATCGCCAAGGCCGGCGGCGACCCGGTGGCCGCCGGCAGCGTGCTCAACCTGATGACGCTCGCCGCCGGGTTCGGCGACGAGGTGGTCATCAGCGCCGAGGGCGAGGGCGCCGACGCCGCGATCGACGCGGTGGCGGAGCTCGTCGCCACGGATCTCGACGCTCAGTAGGTACCGCTCCAGGGGCAGCCGCGAGGGGCCGTCCGTCGCCGGGAAACCGGCGCCGGGTGGCCCCTTCGCGCGTTTCCATGGTGCTTGCCGATCCGACCAAAAGGAGGCGGACACCCAACCGGAAGTCACCGCGCCTGCCAACGGTTTCCGCCGTGACTGTGGTCGGATCGGCAACAAGCAGCACAGTAAGGTGGGGGCATGGACAGCTTGCGCCTCATCGACAAGTGGCCGGTGGACCACGCCGCGGCCGGGGTGGTTTCCGCCGACGGCGCGGTGCGCGACCGCCGCGGCGATTCCGCCCGCGTGTTCCGGCTGGCGTCGGTGACCAAGCTGCTCACCGCGTACACGGCGCACATCGCGCTCGAGGAGGGCGTGGTCGAGCTGGACACGCCCGCCGGCCCCGAGGGCTCGACCGTGCGGCACCTGCTCGCCCACACCTCCGGCCTCGCCTTCGACGCGCACAAGGAGATGGCCCCGCCTGGCACCCGGCGCCTGTACTCCAACGCCGGCTTCGAGGTCCTGGCCGAAACCCTCACCGAACACTCCGGCATCGCCTTCGCCGACTACCAGCGCGAAGCCCTGCTCGACCCGCTCGGCATGACCGCCACGGCACTGGACGGCTCCCCCGCCTCCGGCGCCGCGTCCACTGTGGACGACCTACTGCGCTTCGCCGCCGAGCTGCAGTCCCCGAAGCTGCTCGCGCCCTCCACCCTCGCCGCCGCCACGGACGTCGCGTTTCCGGGGTTGAACGGCGTCCTCCCCGGCTTCGGCTACCAGAAACCCAACGACTGGGGTCTCGGCTTCGAGCTGCGCGACCACAAGTCCCCGCACTGGACCGGCTCCGCGAGCTCCCCGCGCACCTTCGGCCACTTCGGCCAGTCCGGCACCTTCCTCTGGGTGGACCCTGAAGCGGGCCACGCCTGCGTCGCCCTGGCGGACCGCTCGTTCGGCCCGTGGGCGGCCGAGGTGTGGCCCCCGTTCACGGATGCGGTGCTGGCCGAACTGAAGGCCTGACACACCCCCAACGCACCCAAAGCTGCATTCGTTGGCGCTCGACGCACCCAACGCCACATCGGGCCGCTCTGGCCCCCATCCAACCGCCGGCCGCGCACCCAACTCACCACCCACGCAGGCCCGGCGCACACCTCTCCACCGCCACCCACCTGCCCGACTCACCCCCCACCCAGGCCCCGTCCACCCCCGCAACCGCCACCCACCCACGCGACGGAACCCGCACCCAGCCCCACCCCGGCACCCCGATCCGAAGCCTCCTTGCGGCCGGCGACGTGTTGTCAAGGCACGCTTTCCCGCCTTGACAACACGTCACC
>NZ_JBFBAF010000053.1:0-45994 GCF_040682095.1 Amycolatopsis sp. NPDC051372 | reverse complement strand
AATCTAGATTTCTCAAAGGAACCTCATACGAGGTTACATATAAGCTCTACTGGCTTAGTTCACTAGCACACTGTTGAGTTCTCAAGCAACACACCGCAACCCAGCCCACCCAGCAGGCAAACCAGATCACCGCGTTGTTTCAAGCTATTTTGTTCCGGAGACCTACAGTACACCCTGGCGAAACTCGCGCTTCGCGGGGGGCTGGTTCAGCTCCGGAGGTTTGGGACCACCCACTCTACCACCAGAGGTGGGAGCTTGGTTCGTGTTCCCGGCGGCCGCTCGGTTTCCCTGGCGACTTGGAGAACTTTACATGGCCGAAAACCGGCCTGAACAGGGGGGTCCCTTAAGACCGCGCCAGCCCCCTGACCTGCATCGATACGCCGCTCAAGCCCAAGAGATCCGAAGCAGCCCACCACAGGCCCACCGACGCCCGATCAAGCCGACCGCATCCGCCCGTGACTCGCGAACACCGTCAGCGCCACCAACGCGGCCGCCAGCACCGCCGCGACGTGAATGGGCGCCGGCCCGAACGAAGCCGCCAGCACGAGCACCGCAGTAACGGGGTATCCGATCGCGATCTCCCGGCACTCGTTCGTCGGCCCGATGTGCAGCAGCCACACGCTCAGCATGAATACCGCGACCGGCACCGTCACCACGAGCGCCGTGGCGAGACCGCTGATCGCGCTGTGGTGCGTGTCGTAGTCCACCGCCAGCTCGAGCCCGGTCCCGACCGCCGCGGCCGAAGCGAAGATCAGGTAGTGCCCGTACCCCCAGCTCGAGGTGCTCAGCAGCGACGGGTGGCGCACGAGCCGCAGGTGCCCCGGCTGGTCGAAGTACAGCCACCACATCGAAAACACCAGCACGAGCCCTGCCGCGGCGAGCCCGATGAGCGTGCCGATGTGCTCGCCCTCGGACACGCCCTCCCGCACCGCGGTGGTGGCGCTCAGCACCACCTCGCCGAGCACGATCAGCGTGAAGAGCCCGTAGCGCTCGGCGATGTGGTGCGGGTGCCACGAAGTGCCGCCCCGTGACTCCGCGATGCTCGGCACCGCGAGCTCGCAGACCACCAGCACCGCGAACAGGATCACCGCCGTGGTCTGGGGGAAGCCGATCAACGCGTCGGCGACCCACAACGCCTGCACCACCGTGATCCCGCCCGCGTACCAGAGCGCGGTCGTGCGGTGTTCCGGATCCGATTTCGCGGCACGCAGCCACTGCGTCACCATCGCGAGGCGCATCAGCACGTAGCCGACCATCACCACACGGAAGTCGCCGTTGAACGCGCGGTCCACGCCGGCCGCGACGGTGAGGCCGCCGGCGATCTGCACGAGCGTGGCCAGCCGGTAGGGCACGTCGTCGGTGTCGAACGCGGAGGCGAACCAGCTGAAGTTCAGCCAGCCCCACCAGATCGCGAAGAACACCATCGCGTAGCTCAGGATCCCGTGGCCGATGTGCCCTTCGACCAGCTCGTGGTGCAGGTCCGCGCTCGCGGCCCCCACCGCGACGACGAAACACAGGTCGAACAGCAGCTCCAGCGGGGTGGACACGCGGTGGTTCTCCCCGCTGTCGCGCGACAGCATCGGCCGGTACCACACCCGGAACCGCTGGACCGGAAAAATCCCCTGGGACATCGACGCTCCCCGCACTCACCCGACGAACGCCGCCATCCCAACACGGCCAAAGCGCTCAGGCGAGTACGCCCCCCACCGGAGGGTGAAAGGGGAGAAAATCCGAGGTGAAAAAGGGCGGGCCCGGGTTCCCCCACTTCCGGGCCCGCCCGAATGCCTTCGCTGCACTCCCTCGCCACCTCGGGGGCAATGCTCCCGGCGGTCGCCGTACGGTCCCCCGCGGACGCCGACGATCCGGTGCCTGGGAGGTGACCAAGAGTGTCCATTCCATGAAACTCCGGAACTCTCAGCCGCTCGGCCGATCGACCCATCCCCGGTCGATCGATCGAAATGCCACTGTAGGTAGCCAAAGTGTGGTGCTGAAGGCTCCATAAGGTCTACCTGGTTGCTCTGAGTAGCACCAGGGTCAAACGTAGCGTGTCACTCGGATGGAGCATCGCGGATTCGCTGAAAGTATTCACCTGTAGTGCCGAGTGAGCGTGATCTGCTCACTGTCGGTGAACGCCGGCAGCCGCTTCCGCAGCGTCACGCTCCTCGTTACGCGCAGCCCTGTTGCGACGCGCCCGCAGCTCCAGCACTGCCAGCACGAGCGCGACGCACGTGAGCCCGGCCGAGCAGCACATCGCCGTGGTGAGGGCCAGCGAGTAGTTCCGGTTCGAGCCCACCACCACCGACTGGAAGACCGACGCCAGCACCGCTGTGCCGATCGCCGTGCCGATGCGCTGCCCGGTCTGCAGCGCGCCACCGGCGACGCCTGCCATCGACGTGGGCACGCACTCCAGCGTCAGCGTGGTGTTCGGCGCCAGCACCATGCCGCCGCCGATGCCGCCGATCAGCAACGGCAGCGCCACCGCCAACCCGGCCGCGGACGGCGGCACGAGCTCTACTACCAGCGCCACCAAGAGCAACGCGATCGCCACCAGGCTCAGACCCGTGACGGACAACCGGCGGCCGAACCGCGGCACGAGCCGGCCCGCGACCGCCGCCGAGACGGCCGAACCGATCGCGAAGGGCGTGACCGAAAGCCCCGACTGCAGCGGCGTGTAGCCCAGCCCCTGCTGGAAGAACAACGCGAAAACGAGCCAGATCCCGGCGAACCCGCAGAAGTACAGCGCACCCACCGCGGCGCCGGCCGAGTAGCCCGGCGTGCCCGTGAACAGCCGGACGTCCAGCAGCGGCGACCGTTCGCGGGCGACCACCCGGCGTTCCCACCGCACGAAACCGATGCCGAACACCACCGCCACGGGGAAGAGCCACCACAGCTTCGCGAGACCGCCCTGCTCCGACTCCACGAGTGGCAGCAGCACCCCGAGCACGGTGATCGCGAGTAGCGCGATGCCGACGAAGTCGATCTCCGAGCGCACCCGCATCGGCTTGCGTTCGGTCTTCGGCAGGAGCCGCATCGCCGGCACGAACGCGACGGCGCCCACCGGCACGTTCACAAAGAACACCCACCGCCAGCCGCCGGGGTCGCCGAACACCGCGAGGATCACGCCGCCCAGCACCGGCCCCACGGCCGTGGAGATCCCCACGACGGCGCCGAAGATGCCGAACGCGCGGCCGCGCTCGGCGCCGCGGAACAAGTCCTGGATCAGGCCGCTGTTCTGCGGCGTCAGCAGGCCGGCCGCGCAGCCTTGGGCGAGCCGCGCGATCACCAGCATGGTGGGGCCGGTCGCCGCGCCGGCCAGCACGCTCGTGGCCACGAACGCCGCCAGCGCGATGAGGAACATCCGGCGCCGGCCCAGCGCGTCGCCGAGCCGGCCGCCCGTGACCAGGACCAGGCCGAACGTGAGCGCGTAACCCGACACGACCCACTGGACCGTGCCGCTGCCGGTGTTCAGGCCGCGCTGCATCGCCGGCAGTGCCGTGTTGACGATGCTCACGTCGAGCAGCGTCATGAGCCCGGCCGCCAGCGTGACGGCGAGTGCCCGCCACCGGCGCGGGTCCGGCACGTACTCCGTCATCAGGTGTTGGCGGTGATCCCGGGGATGCCCTTGAGCTCACCGATGAGCATCGAACTGACCTTCACCGGGTAATCGTAAAGCGCGAACACGGTCTGGTTCTTGCCGACGAGCTTCAGGTGCACCGGGGTCTCGCCCTTGTGCGCCAGCAGCGTCGACTTGAGCTCGCTCACCACCGACTGGTCGATCTTCTCGGCGGCGGCCAGCAGCATCAGCGGTGGTTCCTCGTCGCCGTTGCCGATCTCGGACAGGTCCAGCGGCACGAGCCCGCCGCCGAACACCGACATCTTGTCCTCACGCCAGTTGACCCGGCCCTTGACCAGCACCGCGTTGTCCTCGACCAGGTCCGCGCCGAACATCGAGTACGCCTTGGCGAAGAACAGCACCTCGATGGCGGCGTCCATGTCCTCGACCGTGCAGATCGCCCAGGGCTCGCCCTTTTTGTTCACGCGCCGCTCCAGCGAGGTGAGCAGGCCCGAGATCACGACCTCGCCCTCCCTCGGCGGATCGGCGAGCAGGCCGGCGATCGGCTTGGGCGCGTGCTTGCGGAGGATGCGCTCGGCACCGTCGAGCGGGTGCGCGGACACGTAGAGGCCCAGCATCTCCCGTTCGTAGGCGAGCAGCTGCTTGCGCGGGTACTCCTCCTCGCCGAACTTCAGGTGCGCGAGCGGCGACGAGGACGGCGTGGCCTCGGCCGAGTCGTCGTCCCCGCCGAAGGAGCCGAACAGGTCGAACTGGCCCATGGCCTCCTGGCGTTTGAGCGGCACGACGGCTTCCACCGCGTCCTCGTGCACCTGGATCATCGACAGACGGGTGTGGCCCATCGTGTCGAACCCGCCGGCCTTGATCAGCGACTCCATGACCCGCTTGTTGCAGGCCACCAGCTCCGACTTGTCGAGGAAGTCGGTGAACGAGGAGTACTTGCCCTTCTCCTCGCGCGTCTTGATGACCGACTCCACCACGTTGGCGCCGACGTTGCGCACGGCACCCAGCCCGAAGCGGATGTCGGTCCCGACGGCCGCGAACCGCAGGGCCGACTCGTTGACGTCCGGCGGCAGCACCTTGATGCCGAGGCGACGGCACTCCGACAGGTAGATGGCCGACTTGTCCTTGTTGTCACCCACCGACGTGAGCAGCGCGGCCATGTACTCCGGCGTGTAGTTCGCCTTGAGGTACGCCGTCCAGTACGCGATCAGGCCGTACGCGGCCGCGTGGCTCTTGTTGAACGCGTAGCCGGCGAACGGGAGGATCGTGTCCCACAGCGCCTTGACCGCTTCGGGCGAGAAGCCGCCAGGCAGCAGAGGACTGGCCTTCATGCCTTCTTCGAAGCCCTCGTACTCCTTCTCGAGGACTTCCTTCTTCTTCTTGCCCATGGCTCGGCGCAGCGTGTCCGCTCGGCCCATCGTGTAGCCCGCGACCTTCTGCGCGATCTGCATGATCTGCTCTTGGTACACGATCAGGCCGTAGGTCTCGGACAGGATCTCCCGCAGCGGTTCTTCCAGCTCCGGGTGGATCGGCGTGACCTTCTGCCGGTTGTTCTTGCGGTCGGCGTAGTCGTTGTGCGCGTTCATGCCCATCGGGCCGGGGCGGTACAGCGCGAGCACCGCGACGATGTCCTCGAACCCGGTCGGCAGCATGCGACGCAGCAGGTCGCGCATCGCGCCGCCGTCGAGCTGGAACACGCCGAGCGTGTCACCGCGGCCCAGGAGCTTGTACGCCTCGGGATCGTCGAAGCCGAGGCGGTCGAGGTCGATCTCCTCGCCGCGGTTGGTCTTGATGTTGGCCAGCGCGTCGCCGATCACCGTGAGGTTGCGCAGGCCCAGGAAGTCCATCTTGAGCAGGCCGATGTTCTCACACGACGGGTAGTCCCAGCCGGTGATGATCGAGCCGTCGTCGCGCTGCCAAACGGGGATCGCTTCGGTGAGCGGCTCACTGGACATGATCACCGCGCAGGCGTGCACACCGGCGTTGCGGATCAGGCCCTCGAGCCCGCGCGCGGTATCGAAAATGGTCTTGCACTCCTCGTCGGTCTCGACGAGGGTGCGGACCTCCGCGGCTTCGGCGTAGCGCTCGTGCTTGGAGTCGACGATGCCGGACAGCGGGATGTCCTTGGCCATGATCGGCGGCGGCAGCGCCTTGGAGATCTTGTCCGCGATCGAGTAGCCCGGCTGCCCGAAGTGCACGCGGGCCGAGTCCTTGATCGCGGCCTTGGTCTTGATTGTGCCGAAGGTGATCACCTGGGCGACGCGGTCGGCGCCGTACTTGTCCGTGGCGTAGCGGATCATCTCGCCGCGGCGGCGGTCGTCGAAGTCGATGTCGATGTCGGGCATCGACATGCGCTCGGGGTTCAGGAACCGCTCGAACAGCAGCTTCTGCGGGATCGGGTCGAGGTTCGTGATACCCAGCGCGTACGCGACGAGCGCGCCGGCGGCGGAACCACGGCCGGGGCCGACCAGGATGCCGACCTCGCGAGCGTGCTGGATGAGGTCGGCGACGATGAGGAAGTAGGCCGGGAAGCCCTTCTGCTCGATGACGCCGAGCTCGTAGTCGCAGCGCTCCTCGTAGCCGTCGGGCACGCCGTCCGGGAAGCGCCACTTCAGGCCCTCGGCCACCTGGTGACGCAGCCACGTGGCCTCGCTGTGGCCCTCGGGCACCTCGAAGACCGGCATGCGGTCCTTGTGCGAGTAGACCTCTTCGTAGGACTGCACGCGCTCGGCGATCAGCAGCGTGCTGTCGGCCGCGCCCGGCACTTCCTTGTCCCAGTACTGCCGCATCTCCTCGGCCGACTTGAGGAAGTAGCCGTCGCCGTCGAACTTGAACCGGGTCGGGTCGTTGAGCGTCTTGCCCGCCTGCACGCACAGCAGCGCCGAGTGCGTGTCGGCCTGGTCCTTGGTGACGTAGTGCGAGTCGTTGGTCGCGAGCGGCTTGAGGTCGAGCAGCTTGCCCACCTCAAGCAGGCCGTCGCGCACGGACCGCTCGATCGGCAGACCGTGGTCCATCAGCTCGAGGAAGAAGTTGTCGGCGCCGAAGATGTCCTTGTAGTCCGACGCGGCCTGGATCGCGGCCTCGCGCTGGCCGAGCCGCAGGCGGGTCTGCACCTCGCCCGACGGGCAGCCGGTGGTGGCGATGATGCCCGCGTGGTTCTCGGCGATCAGCTCGCGGTCCATGCGCGGTTTGCGGTAGTAGCCCTGGATCGAGGCGATCGACGAGAGCTTGAACAGGTTGCGCAGCCCGGTGGCGTTCTCCGCCAGCATCGTCATGTGGGTGTAGGCACCGGCACCGGAGACGTCGCCGCCCTCACCCAGCTCGTCGGAGCCGCGCTGGCTGGCCTGGCCCCAGAACACCGGCTTCTTGTGGAAGCGGCTCTCCGGCGCGATGTAGGCCTCGATGCCGATGATCGGCTTCAGGCCGTGCTTCTTGGAGGTCTGGTAGAACTCGTCGCCGCCGTACATGTTGCCGTGGTCGGTCATGCCCACCGCGGGCATGCCCAGCCGCGCCGCCTCGGTGAAGAGGGGTCCGATCTTCGCCGCACCGTCGAGCATCGAGTACTCGGTGTGGACGTGCAGGTGGACGAAGGAATCGTTCGACACCAGCGAAAACCTCCCCTAGGCAGACGGCTTCCCGGTTGTTGCTGCGGCGCGGCCCGGGGTCCTCCACCCTAGTCCGCGCTCACGCTGTGCGGCTCGGTAGGGATCCTCTCTCCACACCCGCCCGCCGCGCCCGCCGACATGCCGCCCGGGGCCCGACGAAACCTTCGCGGGTGACGCCACGCCGACACCCTCGCACGCCCCACCGACAGAACCGGGACGAGTGAACCGGCCCACAGGATTCCGGTGATTCCCCCGGTCCGGATGTGGCAGACGTCCACCTGACTTGACACCGGTTCGGCGGAACTTCACGATCTCGTTCCATGAACCTGTCCGACAGCCAGACAGCCGGACAAGGCCCCCGTCGCGTGAGCGCCATGGAGGCCGTGCTGGCCTACCTGCGCCGCGCCATCGAACGTGGCGAGTACGCCGTGGGCGACAAGCTGCCGTCCGAAGCCGCGCTGAGCAAGGAGTTCGAGGTCAGCCGCTCGGTGATCCGCGAGGCGCTGCGCGGGCTGCAGGCGCTCGGGCTCACCGTCTCCCGCACCGGCAAGGGCACGTTCGTCACCGCGACCGGCCCGGCCGAGAACCCCACATTCGGTGGCTATTCGGCGCGCGACCTCATCGAGGTGCGCCGCCACGTCGAGATCCCCGTAGCGGGCTACGCCGCCTTGCGCCGCGACGCGGATCACCTCGACCTGCTCGGCCACCTCGCCGAGCGGATGGAGCTCGAGACCGACAACACGGCGTGGGTGGCGCTCGACTCGCGGTTCCACATCACCGTCGCCCAGACCTCGGGCAACCCGGTCTTCGCCAAGGTCATCGAGGAGATCCGCGACGCGTTGGCCCGCCAGTCTGCCTTCCTCAACCAGCTGGGCGACCGGCGCGCGGAGTCGAACGTGGAGCACCGGCGGATCGTCACGGCGATCGCCGACGGCTCCGAAGAGACGGCCGTGGCCGCGATGACGGCGCACCTCGCGCACGTCGAGCAGGCGCTGACCACCATCGTGCGGCCGGGCCGCACGGCGAAGCAGAACAGGAACGACTGAAAACCGTGAGTGAGCAGACCCTTCCGTCGTCCGGCGCGCGCAAGCGGATCGACATGAGCGCGTTCGAGAAGGCCGGACAATGAGCACTCCGGAACAGCGCGTGCCGCGCCACGTCCCCCTGGTCCACCTCCTGCGCGACGGCATGGTCGAAGGCGTGCACCACGGTTCGGTGATCGTCCTCGCGCCGGACGGGTCCACGCTGTTCGCCGCCGGCGACCCGGACGTCGCGATGTACCCGCGTTCCATGGCGAAGCCGCTCCAGGCCACGGCGATGGCACGGCTGGGCCTGCGGCTGCCGCCGGCGGGGTTCGCGATCGCCGCGGCCAGCCACTCGGGCGAACGCCGGCACCTCGACGCCGCGGCAGCCGTGCTGGCCGGCCACGGCTTCAGCGCCGAAGACCTCGGCAATCCGGCCGACTACCCGTTCGACCCGGTCGAGCGCGACGCGTGGGTCGCCGCGGGCCGGCCGCCCGCGCGCCTGGCGCACAACTGCTCCGGCAAGCACGCGGCGATGCTCGCGACCTGCCGGGAGCAGGGCTGGGACCCGCGCACGTACCTCGATCCCGAGCACCCGTTGCAGCTCGCGATCCGCGCGACCGTCGAGGACCTCACCGGGCAGACCGTGCCGCGCGTGGCGGTGGACGGGTGCGGCGCGCCGCTGTTCGCACTGTCGCTGCGGGGGCTCGCCCGGGCGGCCTCGCGGCTGGCGACCGCGGCGCCCGGCACACCGGAAAGCCTGGTGGCCCAAGGGATCCGGCGGCACCCGGACCTCGTGGGCGGCACCCGGCGTGATGTCACGGCGGTGATGCGCGCGGTGCCCGGGCTCCTCGCGAAGGACGGGTTCGAGGCCGTGCAGCTCGCCGCGCTGCCCGACGGCACGGCCGTGGCGCTGAAGATCGCCGACGGCGGCGACCGCGCGCGGCCCGCCGTGCTCGCGGCCGCGCTGGAGCTGTGCGGGGTCGACGCCGGCGTGCTCGAACCGTTCACGAGCCCGGCGCTGCGGGTCACGAGCGAATTCGAGGGCCGTCCGCGCGCTGCGTGACCCCGCTCACGCCAGACGGGTAGCTTCGAAAGCGTCCGGCTTGGTGAAAGGGGTAAACCTGTGCTGCAGCGCATCGCCGACTTCCTGCTCGGTCTCCCGAAGGCGGAGGGCCCGGCCCCCGTCGCCACCAAGGGCTTGCGGATACCCATGCCCGACGGGGTCCACCTCGTTGCCGACCGGTACACGCCGGCCGGCCAGCGATCGGGACCGGTGGTGCTCGTGCGCACGCCGTACGGGCGCAGAGGGCCGATCGCCGCGCTCTTCGGCAGCGTCTTTGCACGACACGGCCTGCAGACGGTGGTGCAGAGCACGCGCGGCACGTTCGGCTCCGAGGGCGAGTTCCGCCCGTTCCACCTCGAACGCGAAGACGGCATCGCCACCGCCGAGTGGCTGCGGGCGCAGCCTTGGTGCGACGGGCGGCTGGCGACGGCGGGCCTGAGCTACCTCGGGCACACACAGTGGGCGATCGGGCCTTACCTCGACCCGCCGCTCGAGGCGATGGCGCTGGGTGTGACGGCTTCGGAGTTCGTGAGCACGTTCTACCCGGGCGGGGTGCTCGCGGCCGACAACATGGTGTCGTGGTCGGCCATGATCGGCCGGCAGGAGGAGCGGTTCGGAGGGCTGCCGAACCCGGTGCAGACGCGCAAGACGCGCCGCGCGATGACGCACCAGCCGCTGAACGCCGCCGATGTGGCCGCGATCGGCAAGCAGGTGCTGTTCCTGCGCGACGTGACCACCCACGCCGAACCGGACGACGGCTACTGGGCCATGTCCGACCACAGCGCGGAGGTCGCCGGGCTCACCGTGCCCGTCAGCATGGTCACCGGGTGGTACGACCTGTTCATCCAGGGGCAACTCCGTGACTACCGGACCCTGCAGGACGCCGGGCGCGCGCCGCGGATCACGATCGGGCCGTGGGCCCACGGCGACCCGGCCAGCCTGCGGATCTCCGTGCAGGACCAGGTCGGGTTCCTGCGCGCGCACCTGCTCGACGACCGCGCGCAGCTGCAGCGCTCGCCCGTGCGGCTGTACCTGCAGCAGGCGGCGACCTGGCTCGACTTCGACGCGTGGCCGCCCGAGTCCACGGCCACCGACTCGCACCTGCGGCCGATCGGCGGCCTCGGCGAGGTGGTCGACGGCGAAGCCCGGCCCACCGCGTTCACCTACGACCCCGCCGACCCGACACCCGCGGTCGGCGGGCCGCTGCTGATGGGCGCCAACAAGCAACAGGACAACAACGTGGTCGAGGCCCGCGACGACGTGCTCGTGTTCACCGGCGAACCGCTGATCGCCGACCTCGACGTGATCGGCGAGGTGCGCGCGACCGTGTTCGTGCGCACCGAACTCGGCCACGCCGACGTGTACGTACGGATCTGCGACGTGGACCCCGACAGGCGCTCCCGCAACGTCACCGACGGCATCCTCCGGCTGCGGCCCGGCGCGCCCGAGCCGGACGCCGACGGGATCGTGACGGTGGGGGTTCAGCTCGACCCGACGGCCTATCGGTTCCGCCGCGGCCACCGGCTGCGCGTGCAGGTGGCGGGCGGCGCGTTCCCGCGGTTCGCCCGCAACCACGGCACGGGCGAACCGGTGGCGAGCGCCGTCGACGGCAAGGCGAACCGGTTCGAGATCTTCCACGACGCGGCGCACCCGTCGCGCGTCACGCTGCCCGTCTTCAGCCGCTGAACGGCACCACCCGCTGGTGGGTGGTGAGCCGGCCGTCGTCGTGCAGCACGTGCAGCAGCAGCGACGGCGGCCGCTCGAGGTCGATCGGGCCGCCCTCGGCCCAGGAGCGGTCGGCGCCGGGCTCGACGGGCAGCAGCCCACCGGAGACGACGCCCGGGGCGACGCGCACGGGCACGCCCGCGAACGTGGTGGCGGCGCCGGTGTGGACGTGGCCGCAGAGCAGCGCGAGCACCCGCGGGTGGCGCCGCAGGACCTCGGCGAGGCGGTCTTCGCCGGTCTGGCGGATGGCGTCCACGAGCGGAATGCCGACCTCGACCGGCGGGTGATGGAACGCGACGAACGCGGGACCGTCGTGGGCCGCGAGCGCTTCGTCGAGCCACGCGAGCGTCGCGTCTTCGAGATAACCCGCGCCCTCGCCGGGGATCGTCGAGTCGCACATGGCCACGAGGACGCCGTTCACGTCGGTGGCGACGTTCACCGGGGCGACGCTCGCCGGCTCGCCGAGCAGGACCTCGCGGAAGGCCTCGCGCACGTCGTGGTTGCCGGGGCACGTGAGCACGGGCGCGGGGTGCTTGAGCAGCTCGGTCGCGCGGCGGTATTCCTCGGGCAGGCCGTGGTCGGCGAGGTCGCCCGTCACGAACACGGCCTCGACCGGGCGCGCGAGGGCGCGCAGGTAGTCGAGGACCGCGGTGGTGCGTGCGTCGGCGCGATCGCCGCCGTCGAGGTGGATGTCCGACAGGTGCGCGAAGAACTTCATGCGTTCAGCTCCGTTCGAGGTACCCCAGTGCCTTGACCCAGTTGCGCACGAGCAGCGCCGTCGCGCCGGGCCCGTCGCCGGAACGCAGCGCGTCGGCGATCCCCCGGTGCTCGGCGATGCTCTCGGCGGCCCGCTCGGGGCCGCCGAAGTACACGGATTCGTAGCGTTTGAGCAGGGGTTTGGTCTGCTCGATCAAGCGCAGCAGGTGCGGGTTGCCGCAGCGGGAGAGCAACAGCTCGTGCCAGCGGTCGTCCACAGTGGACAGATCGGCGCCGGCAGGCAGGGCCGCCATCTCGTCGGCGATCGCGTCGAGCGCGTCCGGCAGGAGGGTCAGGTCCAGTGGCGAGGTCCAGCGCAGGGCGAGCGACTCCAGCTCGGCGACCAGCGGGTAGAGCCGCCGGGCCTCCTCCGGGTCGAGCGGCGCGACGAGGAACCCGCGGCCGGGCGCGGCGACGAGCAGCCCGCGGTCGGCGAGCCCGATCAGCGCTTCCCGCAGCGGCGTGCGGCTCACGCCGAGCTCGCGCGCGAGGTGCACCTCGTTGATCCGGGCGTCCAGCCGGCCGTCGAGCACGCGCGCGGTGATCTCCTCGATGAGCTCACCCCGCAGGAGTCTCCTGGTCATCCGCGCAGCATTACACACAAACCGGCATTGCATACACAAGAGCCCTACTGTATTCAGTTTCACATGGTCAGCATCCAGCCCGCCGACGTGGCCCGCGCCCGCGCCGAGACGCCCGGCTGCACCGGCGTCGTCCACTTCAACAACGCCGGTTCGGCGCTCCCCCCGGCCCGCGTCACCGACACGATGGTCGACTACCTGCGAGCCGAAGCGCTGGTCGGCGGCTACGAGGCCGCCGCGGCGGCGGCCGAGCGCACCGAAGCCGTGTACACGTCCGTGGCGAGGCTGATCAACGCCGCACCCGAGGACATCGCGATCACCGACAATGCGACCCGTTCGTGGCAGGCGGTCTTCTACGCGCTGCGCTTCGACCCGGGCGATCGGATCTTGACCTCCCGAGCCGAGTACGCGAGCAACGCGATCGCCTACCTCCAGGTGGCGCGCCGCACCGGGGCGCGCGTGGAGGTGGTCGCCGACGACGAGACCGGCCAGCTCGACGTGGCCGACCTTCGCCGCCTGATCGACGACGACGTGAAGCTCATCGCCGTGAGCCACGTGCCGACGCAGTGCGGCCTGGTGAACCCGGCCGAAGAGATCGGCAAGGTCGCGCGCGAGGCCGGGATCCCGTTCCTGCTCGACGCGTGCCAGTCGGCCGGGCAGCTCGACCTCGACGTCGAGCTCCTGCAGTGCGACGCGCTGTCGGCCACCGGCCGCAAGTACCTGCGCGGGCCGCGCGGCACCGGCTTCCTCTACGTGCACCCGCGCCTGCGCGATCGGCTCGAGCCGGCGACGCTCGACCTGCACTCGGCCAGCTGGGAGTCGCCGGACGAGTTCGTGATCGACCCGACGGCGAAGCGCTTCGAGGTTTGGGAACGCGACTACGCGGCCGTGCTGGGGCTCGGTGCGGCGGTCGACTACGCGCTCGAATGGGGCCTGCCGGCGATCGAGCACCGCGTGGCCGAGCTGGGCGCGACACTGCGCGGCCGCCTCGGCGAGCTCGACGGCGTGCGGGTGCACGACGTCGGCGCGCGCAAGTGCGGGCTCGTCGCGTTCAGCCTCGACGGCCTCGGCGCGGAGCAGGCGAAGGTGCGGCTTTCGGCCGCGAAGATCAACACGAGCGTGACCCACGCGACCTCGGCGCAGTTCGACTTCACCGCCCGCAACCTGCCCGACCTCGTCCGCGCGTCGGTGCACTACTACAACACCGAGGGCGAGATCGACCTGCTGACGAGCGAGGTGGCGAAGCTGGCCCAGGAGTCGCGCAACGGCTGACTCGCTACCCGGCGAACCAACCTGCGACGTCGAGCCGGAAGCCGCCGCCGGTCACGGTGCGCAGGTCGGCTTCGAGGGCGCGGACGCGGTCGGCGCCGAGTTCGGCCACCCAGTTCGCACGCAGTGTTTCGAAGATGGCGGCGGAGCGGGCGAGGGAGTCGATGCCGCGGGGGGTGAGCCGTACGAGTTTGCGGCGGGCGTCCTCGGGGTCTTCGGCGCGCTCGGCGTACCCGAGCTGCTCCAGGCGGTCGACGGTCTTGCCTGCGGCCTGCTTCGAGACGCCGAGCCGCTTGCCCAGCTCCGACGCGGTGGCCCCGCGCGGTCCGATGGCCTGCATCGCGAAGCCGGACGCCGGGCGCACGTCGGGGTGACCCTGGCGAGCGAGCTCGGCGTGCAGGTCGTCGATCAGCGTGCGGAAGCCCGAGAACAGCAGCAACGGCAGCTCGAAGCCGGGCGCGTCAGCCATGCCGCTTGCCAAATTCGACAACCAGGTTTACCTTCTGGAATTCGACAACCACGTTGACGACTTTACCTGAGGAGGGTTCCGTGCCGCACTTCCCCGAGCACACCGCCGAGACCGCGCCACCGGCCGCCCGCCGCGCACTGGCCGCGACCGAAGCCCAGTTCGGCTCACTGCCGGCCGCCGTCGCGCGGCTGGCGACGTCGCCGGAGCTACTGAACGGGTTCCTCAAGCTGAGCGCCCTGTTCGAGACCACCACGCTGTCGCCGCTGGAGCGCGAGACGCTGATCCTGGTGGTGTCGACGCGCAACAGCTGCCACTTCTGCGTCGCGATGCACACCGCGAAGCTGGTGCAGCTCGACGCGCCGGCTTCGCTGATCGCGGCGCTTCGCGCGTCGGCGCCGTTGCCCGTGCCTCGGCTGGAGGCGCTGCGCCAGTTCGCTTTGACCACGTTCGCGACGACCGGCGACGTGCCCGCCGCCGACCTCGACGCGTTCCTCGCCGCCGGCTACACCCCGCGGCAGGCGCTCGAGGTGGTGCTGGGCATCGGCGCGTACACACTTTCGACGTTCGCCAACCGGCTCGTGGCCGCTCCCCTGCACCCGAGCCTGGCCGAGCACGCGTGGACCGCCGCCTGACAGCGCCGATCCTCGTCGGGTCGTCGTCAGTCGTCGTCGGGTCCTCCTCGGTCTCGGAAGATCACCCGTTTGCCGCAGTCTCCGACGTATCCACCGGAGCCCACCGAGCCTCCTACTCCACGTTCACCCGCGACGCGCACCACGCGGCCGGGCCTGTCGAGGGGGCAGGCCCGGCCCCGGTCCGCCGGCCTCAGAACGGCGGCGGCTCCACCGCGGTCCACTCCCGGTAGTGCTTGATCGCCTCGCGGATCGCGTAGGCCGCCGCCAGCACGGCGATGATCCAGCCGGTGACGCCCTGCGGGAGGACGTAGTCGCCGTTCGGGGCGGTGAGGTAGCCGTAGACGTAGTTGCCTGCGAGGTACAGCAGGCCCATCCACGGCTGGGCGCCGCGGGTCATGATGTTCAGGCAGGTGATCGACCCGAGGAGGATGCCGGCGACGCCGATGACGGCGCCGACGACCGAGAGACCGGCGCCGGCGTCGAGGGCGTAGCCGATCGCCACCAGGGCGAGGGCGCCGAGGGAAGCCGGGTGGGACAGGGCGCGCCAGGCGGATCGGCGGGTCGACCAGTTGACCATCATGAGCAGCAGGATCGAGAAGCTCACGACCGCCGGCCCGGCGAGGACGCCAAAGCCGCCGGTGAGGAGCTCGGCCCAGGTGGGGCGGTCGTCGTCGGACAGCAGCCGGGGCACGGTCGCGCCTGCGAACAGCGCGGCGTCGACCAGCGTGCCGACCAGCCAGAGCCGGGTCGCTTGGATCGGCCGCGGCGGCTCAGGCTCGACCAGGACCGCGATCCCCGCCGCCTGCAGCGCAAGCAGCTCGTGCCGTTCCCGAAAACGCCACGAGTAGTACCCGGCGGCCGCCAGGAGCACGAGCCCGGCGAACAGCAGGAGAATCGGCCGCGGGAAGTCCACGAGTGCCTGCAGGCGCGCACGTGATTCGGCGTCCCCGAGTTCGCCGGCCACGACCGCGGTGCCGGCCACCGCCCCGAAACCCGCCGCGGCGAGCACCCAGGCGGCCAGCGTGAACGGGAACGCCGGCGAAAACCCCGCCCGGCGCCGCCGCCTGGAGGCTTCGACGTACCCCGCCGACGCGACCTTCCGCCCGACCCGCAGCGCCACCGCTCCGACCACCGCGATTCCCGCCAGCACCAGCGCGGGCGTCCACTCCACCCTCGACCGGCTCAGTGCTCCGTCAGCGACGACCGCCGTGCCCACCGCGGTGCTGAACAGCAGCGCGAAGAATCCGAACGTCCCGCTGACCCGTCGATATGCACGCTGCGCGTCCACTCGTCCCCCCACCGCAGACCGGCGACCCCCCGATCACGCCGGTCCAGCGTAGGGCCACTCCGCTGCGCCGGTCTCGCCCCGTCCCCGACCGATCACCAACCGTTACTGATCAAACAAAGACGCCCACCGCCGGGGGCGGCTCCGGGAACTCCCCGCACGACCACCGCCGAAAAGTCCGGCACCGCCACGACCACCCCAGCCGACGACCGCCGGAACCCGGGAGACCACCCACCCAAGCCGACCACCGCAGGAATCCGGGGGCAACACCACCCAAGGCGACCACCGTGGGGGTCCGGGGGCGACGAAACGACCCAAGGCGACCACCGTGGGGGTCCGGGGGCGAAGCCCGCCGGGCGGGGTTTGGGGGTTGCACCCCCGAAAGACACCGCGGGACGAGCCGGTTCGCGCATTCCGCGAACACAGCTCACCGCGAGAACCGCGTGGGCGCAGCAGGGTTCGAACCTGCGACCGCTCGGGTGTAAACCGAGTGCTCTTCCGCTGAGCTATGCGCCCGCTGACGGGACCGGCCGGTGAGAAGCCGGGCCCGTCAATCAGGGGAACTCAGGCCAGTTCGGCCACGGCCTTCTTCCACGCCGACTGGTCGCGAGCCTCGCCGGGCTGGTTGACCTCGGCGAAGCGGACGATGCCGTCGGTGTCGATGAGGAACGTGCCGCGCAGGGCCATGCCGGCCTTGTCGTTGAAGACGCCGTAGGCCTGGGCGACCGCGCCGTGCGGCCAGAAGTCCGAGAGCAGCGGGAACTGGTAGTTCTGCTGCTCGGCCCACACCTTCAGCGAGAAGACCGCGTCGACGGAGACGCCCAGGATCTGCACGCCCTGGGTGTCGTAGTCGGCGAACTCGTCACGCAGCTGGCACAGCTCGCCGGTGCAGGTCCCGCTGAACGCGAACGGGAAGAAGACCAGCAGCACCGGCTTGTCGCCCTTGAACGACGACAGCGTGACGGGCTGCTTGTTGTAGTCGTTGAGCGTGAAGTCCGGGGCTGGCGTACCGACCTCGACGGCCATGCGGCGAATCCTCTCCGAAAGCGATCACGAAACCTGCGTCGACAAGCCTATCGTGTCAGCTGCGCAGGCCCCGGTTCACCGCTGTTTCGCCTTTGAGGACTTCGGCGACACCAGGCGGGTCCCGAGCCAGTCGGCTCCCACGCTGATGTTGGCGGTCTGCGACAGACCGACCTGGGGCACGGCTTCGGCGATCTCACTGGGCTCGACGTGCCCGGGCTGACCCGTCTTGGGCGTCAGGACCCAGATCACGCCGTTCTCGTCCAGCGGACCGCGGGCGTCGACCAAGGCGTCGCCCAGGTCGCCGTCGTCTTCGCGCCACCAGAGCAGCACGACGTCGATGACTTCGTCGGCGTCCTCGTCGAGGAGTTCGGCGCCGATCGCCTCCTCGATCGCCGCGCGGACGTCCTCGTCGACGTCCTCGTCCCAGCCGATCTCCTGGACCACCATGTCCGGCTTGATGCCAAGGCTCTCGGCGACGCCGGCAGTGCCTGCGTCTCCCGCGGCGACCACTGCTTCCACTCCTCCAACTACGACGGAGCGCGGTGGTCGGACACACGGGCGAAGCCGCGCCGGCCACCACACTCGGGTACACGGTTGTCGATAGCGAACACTGGCGCGGCGCTGCGCGCAACCGTCCACACCGGATCTTTGACAAGTCGTGTCGCAGCGTGGAGGCCCCCGGGGTCTTCGGGAACCCCGGGACAGGTGTCTGTGGGCAGTGTCGCACGACCGCTCCGGCAACCCCCGGAAACCTCTCCTCTAGTGTTGGGGAGAAGAAAACGCGCGCGCGATACACCGCACGCGGGGAGTGGTGCACTCGGGGCGACCCTTGTTACCGGACAGTAAAGGTGACGGGAGCCGGGCCGGGGACGACGATGGGAATCGGCGTGCACTCCCGCCCAGCAGCTACAACGGCTACAACCAGCTACAAGGAGACCCCTTGGCCCCGCAGAACGACGGCGCCTCCGGCAAGGAGACCCCGGCACGCGTACGCGTCATCCGTGACGGACTCGCGGCGCACCTGCCCGACATCGACCCGGAGGAGACCGCCGAGTGGCTGGACTCCTTCGACGAGGCACTGGCCAGGGGTGGCCAGCAGCGCGCGCGTTACCTGATGCTGCGCATCCTGGAGCGCGCCCGCGAGCGCAACGTCGGCGTGCCCGCGCTCACGTCCACGGACTACGTGAACACCATCCCCACGGAGAACGAGCCGTGGTTCCCCGGCGACGAGGAGATCGAGCGCCGCTACCGCCGCTACATCCGCTGGAACGCCGCGATCATGGTGCACCGCGCGCAGCGGCCGGGCGTCGGTGTCGGCGGCCACATCTCGACCTACGCCTCGTCCGCGGCGCTGTACGAGGTGGGCTTCAACCACTTCTTCCGCGGCAAGGACCACTCCGGCGGCGGTGACCAGGTCTTCTTCCAGGGCCACGCCTCCCCGGGCATGTACGCGCGGGCGTTCCTCGAGGGCCGTCTGTCCGAGCGGCAGCTCGACGGGTTCCGCCAGGAGTACAGCCACGCCGGTGAGGGTGGCGGCCTGCCGTCGTACCCGCACCCGCGGCTGATGCCGGACTTCTGGGAGAACCCCACGGTGTCGATGGGCCTCGGCCCGATGAACGCCATCTACCAGGCCCGGTTCAACCGCTACCTGCGCGACCGCGGCATCAAGGACACCAACGACCAGCACGTCTGGGCGTTCCTCGGCGACGGCGAGATGGACGAGCCGGAATCGCGCGGCCTCATCCACGTGGCCGCCGGCGAGGGCCTCGACAACCTGACCTTCGTGATCAACTGCAACCTGCAGCGGCTCGACGGCCCGGTGCGCGGCAACGGCAAGATCATCCAGGAGCTCGAGTCGTACTTCCGCGGCGCGGGCTGGAACGTGATCAAGGTCATCTGGGGCCGCGAGTGGGACTCGCTGCTCCACGCCGACCGCGACGGCGCCCTGGTCAACCTGATGAACGTGACGCCGGACGGCGACTACCAGACGTACAAGGCGAATGACGGCGCGTACGTGCGCGAGCACTTCTTCGGCCGCGACCCGCGGACGAAGGACCTGGTCAAGGACCTCTCCGACGGCGACATCTGGAACCTCAAGCGCGGTGGCCACGACTACCGCAAGGTGTACGCCGCGTACAAGGCGGCCATGGAGCACCACGGCCAGCCGACGGTGATCCTCGCCCACACCATCAAGGGCTACGGCCTCGGCCCGGCGTTCGAGGGCCGCAACGCCACGCACCAGATGAAGAAGCTCACGCTCGACGACCTCAAGCTGTTCCGCGACGCCCAGCGCATCCCGATCAGCGACGCCGAGCTCGAGCGCGACCCGAAGCTGCCGCCGTACTTCCACCCGGGCCCCGACTCGCCCGAGATCGAGTACATGATCGGCCGCCGCAAGGCGCTGGGCGGGTACCTGCCCGAGCGCCGGCCGAAGCACGCCAAGGCGCTCGTGCTGCCGGGCGACAAGGTCTACGAGGGCATCCGGAAGGGCTCGGGCAAGCAGGAGGTCGCCACCACCATGGCGTTCGTCCGGCTCGTGCGAGAGCTCGCGAAGGACTCGGAGATCGGTAAGCGCGTCGTCCCGATCATCCCGGACGAGGCCCGCACGTTCGGTCTCGACTCGATGTTCCCGACGGCCAAGATCTACAACCCGCACGGCCAGACGTACACGTCGGTCGACGCGAGCCTGATGCTGGCCTACAAGGAGTCCGAGAAGGGCCAGCTGCTGCACGAGGGCATCAACGAGGCCGGTTCCACGGCGTCGTTCACGGCCGTCGGCACCTCGTACGCCACGCACGGTGAGCCGATGATCCCGATCTACATCTTCTACTCGATGTTCGGGTTCCAGCGGACCGGCGACGGCCTGTACGCGGCGGCGGACCAGATGGCGCGCGGCTTCGTGCTCGGCGCCACCGCGGGCCGCACCACGCTGACCGGCGAGGGCCTGCAGCACGCCGACGGACACTCGCTGCTGCTGTCGGCGACCAACCCGGCGGTCGTGGCCTACGACCCGGCTTACTCGTTCGAGATCGCGCACATCGTCCGCGACGGTCTGCGGCGCATGTACGGCGAGACCGGGCCGCACGGCAACGGCGAGAACGTCTTCTACTACCTGACGATCTACAACGAGCCCTACCAGCAGCCCGCCGAGCCGGAGAACCTCGACGTCGACGGCCTGCTCAAGGGTCTCTACAAGTACGCCGACGCCCCCGCGGGCGACGGCCCGGAGGCGCACATCCTGGTCTCCGGCGTCACGATGCCCGACGCGCTCAAGGCCCAGCAGCTGCTGGCCGAGGAGTGGGGCGTGCGCGCGGCGGTGTGGTCGGCCACGTCGTGGACCGAGCTGCGCCGCGAGGCCGTGGAGATCGACCACGACAACCTGCTCCACCCGGCCGACAGCCCCCGCGTGCCGTACGTGACGCAGGCGCTGTCGGGCGTCAACGGGCCGGTCGTGGCGGTGTCGGACTGGATGCGCGCGGTACCGGACCTGATCCGCCCGTGGGTGCCCACCGACATGCTCACGCTCGGTACCGACGGGTTCGGCTTCTCCGACACCCGCCCGGCCGCCCGGCGCAAGTTCCTCGTGGACGCGCAGTCGATCGTGGTCGGCGCCCTCACGGCGCTCGCCAAGCGCGGCGAGGTGGCGCAGGACAAGGTGACCGAAGCGGTGCGCCGCTACCGCCTCGACGACGTCTCGGCCGCCGGCCCGCAGACGTCGGACTCGGGCAACGCGTAAGCAGTGGTCGCGGCGAGACCCTCCGGGCGCACAATGGCCCGGAGGGTCTTGCTGTTTCGAGACCCCAGCCCACTAAGGTAGACATCGGATGTATCTATGCGTCTGAGAGCTCCCAGCGCTTGAGGAAGGGTGATCGCGCGTGACCCAGCGTCGTCTGCCGCGGCCGAGTGAACTGAAGCAGATCCTGCGGCCGAAGCCGATCGTGCTCAACCCGACCGAGCGGCGCTTGGCCGGCGCGCACACGATCGCCGACCTGCGGATGATCGGGCGCAAGCGCACGCCGCGCGCCGCGTTCGACTACACCGACGGGGCGGCTGAGCTCGAAGACAGCCTGCTGCGCGCCCGGCAGGCCTACCGCCGCGTGGAGTTCCACCCCAACGTGCTGCGCGGGGTGTCCGATGTGGACACCACGCGGACGGTGCTCGGCAAGACCTCGGCGCTGCCGTTCGGCTTCGCGCCCACCGGGTTCACGCGCATGATGCAGCACGAGGGCGAGCGCGCCGTGGGCCGCGTGGCGCAGCGCAACGGCATCCCGATGAGCTTGTCCACCATGGCGACCACCTCCATCGAGGACCTCGCCGCGGCGGCGCCCGACGCGCGCAAGTGGTTCCAGCTCTACGTGTGGCGCGACCACGGCGCGGGCGAAGATCTGATGAATCGCGCGTGGGAGAACGGCTACGACACGCTCCTGCTCACCGTCGACACCCCGGTGGCCGGCGCGCGCATGCGCGACGTGCGCAACGGCCTCACCATCCCGCCGGCGCTCACGCTCAAGACGTTCGCCGACGGCGCGATGCACCCGGCGTGGTGGTTCAACCTGCTCACCACTGAGCCGTTGAACTTCGCGTCGCTGAGCCACTTCGACGGCACGGTGGCCGAGCTGCTGGCCCAGCTCTTCGACCCCACGCTCGACTTCGACGACCTCGACTGGGTGCGCCGCACCTGGCCCGGCAAGCTCGTGGTCAAGGGCGTGCAGAACGTGGCCGACGCGCGTGACGTGGTGAAACACGGCGCCGACGGCGTGGTTCTGTCCAACCACGGCGGCCGCCAGCTCGACCGCGCGCCGACGCCGCTGGAGCTGCTGCCCGCGGTCCTCGACGAGCTCCAGGGCACCGCCGAGGTCTGGGTCGACACCGGCATCCTCTCCGGCGGCGACATCGTGGCCGCGATCGCGCGTGGCGCCGACTTCGTGCTCGTCGGGCGCGCGTTCCTCTACGGCCTGATGGCGGGCGGCGAGCGCGGTGTGCAGCGCTGCGTCGACATCCTGCGCACGGAGGTGATCCGGACCATGCAGCTGCTGGGCGTGCGCCGCGTCGAGGACCTGCGGCCTTCGCACGTGACCCTGCGCTGACCTTCCGCCGAGCCTGAATCGCCCGATGTGGCGTTCGTTGTGCGCGTTGCACCGAACGCCATATCCGGTGCGCCCAACACACCCAATGCCCCTTTGCGGCATTGGTCCAGACGTGCGACACCGGGTTGACGTACCAGTGGGTCTGTGACGAGTATCTCTGCCACCTCGTGAAAGGCTGTTTCCGCGATCCGGAAACGGCGGTCCCCCCGGGAGGTCGGCGTGTTCGTGCAGGACCTGGCTCCGCTCGGTGGTCTCGGGCTTTCGGCGCTCGTCGCGGTGGTGCCGCTGGCCGTGGTGCTGGTGCTGCTGGGCGTGGTCCGGACCAAGGCCCACCACGCCGCACTGATCGGGCTTGTCGTGGCGCTCGTCGTCGGCATCGCCGTGTACGGGATGCCTGTGGGACAAGCGATTTCCGGCGCACTGCAAGGGGCGGCGTTCGGGCTGTTCCCGATCCTGTGGATCGTGGTCAACGCGCTGTGGATCTACCGGATCACCGTGCACACGGGTCATTTCGACGTGCTGCGCCGCTCGTTCGGGCGGATCTCCGACGACCCGCGGCTGCAGGCGCTGATCATCGCCTTCTGCTTCGGCGCGCTGATGGAGGCGCTGGCCGGCTTCGGCGCGCCCGTGGCGATCAGCGCGGTGATGCTCGTGGCAGTCGGGTTCGGGCCGGGCAAGGCCGCCGTGGTGGCGCTCGTCGCGAACACCGCGCCGGTCGCGTTCGGCGCGATGGGCACGCCCGTGGTCACGCTCGCGCAGGTGACGGGGCTGCCCCTGGAGCAGGTGTCGTCGATCGTCGGGCGGCAGACGCCGTTGCTGGCGCTGTTCGTGCCGCTGCTGCTGGTGATCATCGTCGACGGGAAACGCGGCCTGCGTGAGACGTGGGTGCCGGCGCTGGTGTGCGGCGCCGCGTTCGGCGTGGTGCAGTTCCTGGCCTCCAACTTCGTTTCGCCACAGCTGGCCGACATCGGTGCGGCCCTGGCCGGCGCCGCCGCGCTCGTGGCGCTGCCGATGACGCGCCGCGCGGTGCCCGCCGAGGTCCGCGCGCAGGTGCTCACAGGCTCTCGCACCGCGACGCTCGACCGGCCGGACGAGCGCGGCGAGGTCGTGCGCGCCTACCTGCCCTACGCGTTGATCATCGTGATCTTCTCGCTCGCGCAGGTGCCGCCGATCAAGAAGCTGCTCGACGCGGCCACGTGGAAGTTCCACTGGCCCGGCCTCGACGTGCACGGCCCGGACGGCAAAGCCGTGTCCGGCAACACCTTCTCACTGCCGTTCCTCAACACCGGCGGCACGCTCGTGCTCATCGCGGGGCTGCTCACGCTCGTGGTGCTCAAGGTCGCCGCGGGCACGGCCGGACGGGAGTGGCTGGCGACGGTGAAGGAGCTGCGGTTCGCGATCGTCACCGTGACCGGGGTGCTCGCGCTGGCCTACGTGATGAATCTGTCCGGCCAGACGACCACCATCGGTACGTTCATCGCCGCAGCAGGGGCCGGGCTCGCGTTCCTCTCCCCCGTGCTCGGCTGGTTCGGCGTCGCCGTCTCGGGTTCCGACACGTCAGCCAACGCGTTGTTCGGTGCCCTGCAGGTCACGGCCGCGCATCAGACCGGCCTGCGCGCGGACCTGCTGGCCGCGGCGAACAGCTCCGGCGGCGTGCTGGGCAAGATGATCTCGCCACAGAACCTGACCATCGCGTGCGTCGCGGCCAACCTGCCGGGCGAAGAGGGCAAGCTCTTGCGCAAGGTGCTGCCGTGGAGCGTGGGGCTGCTGCTGGTGATGTGCCTGATCGTGTTCGGGCAGAGCACCCCGGTGCTCAGCTGGATGCTGCCGTGACCGCCCGGTGCGCGGCCACGCGCCTGGCCGAGCGGTTCCAGTTCCACCAGCCGTGCACGACCAGCACCGCGAAGACGAGGTAGATCGCGGCGGAGAAGTACAGGCCCGAGGAGATCTGCAGCGGTACGCCGATCGCGTCGACCACCAGCCACACACCCCAGAACTCGACCAGCCCCGCGCCCTGCGCGCCGAAGGCGACGAGCGTGCCGATGAAAATCGCGGCGTCCGGCCACGGCGCCCACGACGCGTTCAGCGCCTGCAGCACCAACGCCATCGCCACCGTGCCGGCCACGAACGCGCCGAGCATCACCCACCGCTCGGCCGCCCGCGCGGTGCGCACGACCACCCCGTTGACAGGGTCGGTGCGGCGCCGCCACGCCCACCAGCCGTAGAGCGAAATCGCGAGGATGGCGATCTGCCGGCTGGCCAGGCCGCCCAGGTGCGCGGAAACGTAGACGGAGAACAGCAGGATCGTCGCGCCGACCTGCACGGGCCAGGTCCACAGCGTCCGCCGGTCGGCGAGGAACACGACCGCGAGCGCGAGCACCTGCCCCGCGAGCTCCGCGATCGAGATCCACTGGCCGAACACCGTGACACCGTGCTGCAGCAGGAAGTCCACGTCCGCACCCTTTCTCGTCCCCCATATAACTCTGGCGGCAACACCCCGGGCGGGCGCGGGATTCCCCGAGGTGTGAGGCGGGCGACACCGTCCCAGCACGCGGACAGGCCCGGTGCCGTCGGCGATGCACCGGGCCTGTCCGAACCGCGCCGGGATCAGCGATCAACGCGGTTGAACCCGACCGGCGGGGTCGGGGTGTCGTTCCCGGCCTGGTGGCCGTTTCCCGGCTGAACGGGCTGCGTACGGGTCTGCGCGGTCTGCGTGGTCTGGGCCTGGGTCTGAGTGGTCTGGGCCTGCGGCCGGCTACCGACCTGGGGCCGGCCACCACCGTCGCCCGGGCTCAGCTGGCCCTGCAGGTTGGCGAGCCAGCCACCCCAGCGGTCCTGGGCGGGCTTGATGAGACCACCGCCGAAGCCGACCACGATCACGCCGCCGATGGTCGCCAGCACCGTGATGAGCACCGGGCCGGTGATGGCGGTGGCGATGTTGACCTGGCCCAGCGCGGCGATGATGCCGAACGCCATGATCAGCCAGTAGGCGACGGTGCCGAGCAGCCGGCCCGCCGGCCGCGTGGACATCGCCGAGTTCACGACGTCGCGCACGACCTTCGCGATGGCGGCGGCCACGACGATGAGCACCAGCGCCACCACGATCCGCGGCAGGAAGGCGATGATGTCGTTGAGCAGCTGGCTGACCGGATTCGACTCACCGAACACGCCGAACGCCAGCTGGAGCGCGATCAGCAGAATGAAGTAGTAGACCAGTTTCACGAGGATGCCGGTGGCGTCGACATTCGCCTGCTTCATCATTCCGGTCAGCCCCGTCTTCTCGACGAGCCGGGAGAATCCGAGCTTTCCGAGCACCAGTGACAGCGCTTTGGACACCGCTTTCGCGATCAGCCAGCCGATCAGCAGGATGATCAGAAAACCGACGAGTTTCGGCACGAACGTGGCCACCAGATTCCAGGCCTGTCCGAGTCCGTCCTTGAGTTGCTCACCCACGCTGGGCTCCCTTCGTCATGGATTCCCGGCTGCGGGCTGTTGCAGCGGGTCGATGATCAGGTACCCAGCCAGCGGGAGTGCGTTGCACCACGATCGAGTGAGACGACTGGCGCGAGAAGATCAATGGCGGCCATACTTGTACTACCGGTGGGGACCGGGGAGACGAGGCCGTCCGGCGCAGCGTAAACCGCAAGCGCCGGGCGGCCTCGAGCATTTGCGGGTATTACCACCGGGCGTATTCAGCGGGTGTTCGCGTCGTCGCCCTGCGAATACGCTTCAGGTTTCGCCGGACCCTTCAGGGCTTTCAGCACCCTTCGAGGTTTCAGCGGCCTTCGGGTTTCACAGGGCGACGACGCACGTTCACCGAACGGACACTCAGGCCGCGCGCAGCGCGTCGCGCAGTTTCACCTTCGCGCCCGTACGCATCACCGCGTTGCGGTAGATCCGCGCGGCCAGCCAGACCAATCCCGGAATCAGCAGCACCACGAGCCCCACCGACACCACGGCTTCCCACACCGGCACCCCGCCCATCGCGAGCCGCATCGGCATGAGCGTCGGCGCGAACACCGGAATGACGGAAAGCACCTCGGCGAACTTGTTCGACGGGTCCGAGGGCAGCACCGAGATGCCCACCACGTAGCCGACGATCACGAGCATCAGCACCGGCGACACGGCACCGCTCACGTCCTCCTGCCGAGACACGAGCGCGCCGAGTGCTGCGAACACGATCGAATACATGAAGAACCCGAGCAGGTACCACACGACCAGCCAGACGACCGTGCCGATGGCCGCGGACACCGAGATGGTGAGCACCCCCGTCCCCAGACCCGCGGCGATGCCGACGACCCCGATCGCGAGCATCTGGATCAACCCGACCGTGCCGATGCCGAGCACCTTGCCCGCCATCAGCTGCCACGGCTTGATGGTGGACAGCAGCAGCTCGACCACGCGCGAGGTCTTCTCCTCGACCACGCCCTGCGCCACGGTCTGGCCGTTGAGCAGGAGTGACATGTAGATGAGAATGCCCGCGATGATGCCGAGCACGAGCTGCTGGCTGTCGTAGTCGTACGGTTTCTCCAGCGGCGGCAGCTCGTCGATGCTCGCGGTCGCGACCGCGGCGTCCACCTTCGCCGGGTCACCGTGCTGCGCGATGATCTCCGAGTTCTGCGCGACGCGGCCGGCGAGCACGGTGAGCACGTTCTTGAGGTTGCCGTCCAGGTCCTTCTCGACCTGCACGTGCACGCGGTCGGCGCCCTGCACCAGCAGCGCGTCGATCGAGCCGTCCTTCAGCTTCGCGATCCCGGCCCGGTCGTCGGCGACGGGCTGCGTGGCGATGTTCTGCCCCACCGACTTCCCGATCGCCGTCAGCGGTGCCGAGAGCGGTGCCGCGGCCGGCACGAAGCCGACGGTCGCGTCGGGCCCGCTGCTGCCGCCGAACAGCTTCAGCACCACGACGCCGACGACGATGAGGATCAGCAGCACGAGCGTGCTGATCCGGTAGGCCTTGGACTTGAGCCGCGTGCTGATCTCGCGCGAGGCCACCAGGCCCACCCCGGACAACGGGCTCATGCGGATGTCGGGCGCGCTCATGCCGCCACCTCCTCCTTGTGGTGGTGCTCGGTCACGACGGACCGGAACAGGTCGGTCAGCGACGGGAGCTTCCGCGTGAACTCGCGCACCGGCCCGGTCGCCAGCGCCGCGCGCAGCACGACCTGGTCGTCGGCACCGTCGGCCAGCTCGAGCTCGGTCACCGAACCGTCGCGGCCCAGCACCGTGACGCCGGGCAGGTTCACGGCCCAGCCGTCGGCCGCCTGCGGCGCGTCGACGAGCAGCCGCACGGCGCCGCCGGCCCGCAGCTGCGAGACTGTGCCCATCGCCTCCATCCGTCCACTCCGGACGATCCCGATGCGGTCGCAGAGGCGCTCCACCAGATCCAGCTGGTGGCTGGAGAACACGACGGGCACGCCGTCGGCCGCCTTCTCCTTGAGCACCTTGCTCATCACGTCGACCGCGACCGGGTCCAGGCCCGAGAACGGTTCGTCCAGCACGAGGATGCGCGGTTCGTGCACCAGCGCGGCCGCGAGCTGCACGCGCTGCTGGTTGCCGAGGCTGAGCTTCTCCACCTCGTCGTCGCGGCGCGAGGCCACGCCGAGCCGTTCGGTCCAGCGCTCGGTCGACGCCTTCGCGTCGGCCGCCGACATGCCGTGCAGCCGCGCGAGGTACGTCAGCTGCTCACCCACCTTCATCTTCGGGTACAAACCACGCTCTTCCGGCATGTACCCGACGTGCCGCCGGGTGTCGTGCGTGATGGGCGAACCAGCGAAGCGGACCTCGCCCGCGTCCGCGCTGAGCACCCCGAGCGCGATGCGCATCGTGGTGGTCTTGCCCGCGCCGTTGCTGCCGACGAAGCCGAACAGCTCACCCGGCCGCACGTCGAAAGTCATCTTCTCCAGTGCCACGACGGTGCCGTAGCGTTTGGAGATCGCGTCGATCTCCAGTCCGGGCTCTGGCATCGGCCCTTTCCCCCTTGTTGTCGGATTTCGGTGACGTACATCACTGGTTACGGATCGTAGAGTTCCCGCTGGACGGTGCCTAGCGCCCCCGGTTGCGTGTCCGCCACCGAAAGTTGCCGATCGAATGTCCAACTAGGATTCCAGCGGAGGATCGGAACGAATGGCAGAGACGACGGGGCGCCGGGTCCCCAAGCACCACGGGCTGTCGGCGAAGACGCTGCGCTCGCTCGACCACGCCTCGGGGCGGCTCGCGAGCGCGAGCGTCGCGGTGATGGAACGCCGGCTGGTGTGGTTCGGGCGGCTGCCCGCCGACCAGCGCGCCAGCGTGCTGCTGATCACGCAGGCGGGCGCGGCGGGATTCGTCGACTGGCTGCGCGACTCGAAGGAAGCACTCAAGCTCACCACCGAGGCGTTCCGCGACGCGCCGGCCGAGCTGTCGCGCTACATCAGCCTGCGCCAGGCCGTGAGCATGGTGCGGCTCGCGATCGAGCAGTTCGAGGAACAGCTGCCGGAGTTCGCCGCGAACGAGGCCGAGCGCGCGGCCCTGATCGAGGGAATCCTGCGCTACGGCAGGGAGATCGCGTTCGCCGCGGCCAACTCCTACGCGGCGGCGGCCGAGGCACGCGGCGCGTGGGACGCGCGGTTGGAAGCGCTGGTCGTCGACGGCATCGTGCGCGGCGACGCCGAGGAGGCGGTGCTCTCGCGCGCGGCCGCGCTCGGCTGGGATCCCGCGTCGGCCGCGACCGTGATCGTGGGCAACCCGCCTTCGGAGGACCCGCCGACGGTGGTGTTCGAGGTCCGCAGCCGCGCCGCCCGCGTCGGCCGGCCCGTGCTGCTGTCGGTGCAGGGCTCACGGCTGGTGATCGTGATCGGCGGCCCGACCGAAGGCGGCGTGAAGGAACGCGAAACGCTCTCGCGGATGTCCGCGGTGTTCGCCGACGGTCCCGTGGTCGCCGGCCCGACCGTGCCGTCGCTCGCCGAGGCGCACCACAGCGCGGCCGAAGCGCTTTCGGGCCTGCGCGCGGTGGTCGGCTGGCCGGGCGCGCCGCGGCCCGTCCGCTCCGACGACCTGCTGCCCGAGCGCGCGCTGTCGGGTGATCCCGAGGCCGAGCGCCTGCTGGTGGAGCTCGTGGCGCGGCCGCTCGAGGAAGCGGGCCCCGCGCTGCAGCGCACCGTGGAGACCTACCTCGAAAGCGGTGGTGTGCTCGAACGCTGCGCGCAGACGTTGTTCGTGCACCCCAACACCGTGCGGTACCGGCTGCGCAAGGCGGCCGAGCTCACCGGCCGCAACCCCACCGAGCCGCGTGACGCGTTCGTGCTCCGGGCCGCGCTCACGGTCGGCAGGCTGGCCCGCTTCCGCGGCCTCTGGTGACCCTTGCGGCGGCCCGGATGACGACTCGGCGTGACGGGCCGGCGCGCGGCACCGGTCCCGTGACAGACTTCACGGCAAGCGATGGTTGAATCCCACAAGGCATCTGGGTTAAGGGCAAGGTTCTATCGCGGGTCTTTGGAGGTTTCCTCCAATAACGCCCCGCGGACTTGGTGACCGGCCGCATCCGAGGGACGCGACCGAGCGTGGTGTCATAGACGGCGTGACAGCAGCAGTCCTCTCCCCCGGCCAGGGCTCACAGGCCCCCGGCATGCTCTCCCCGTGGCTCGAGACCGACGGCGCACGCGCGCGCGTCGAGGAGTGGTCCGCCCGCGCCGGGCTCGACCTCGTCCGCCTCGGCACGGAAGGCGACGCCGAGGAGATCCAGGACACCGCGGTCGCGCAGCCGCTGATCGTCGCGCTCTCGCTGCTCTCGTTCGAGCGCTTGCAGCAGGTGGCGCCGGTGGCCGACGACGCGCCGGTGGCCGGCCACTCCGTGGGCGAGCTCGCCGCCGCCGCGATCGCCGGGGTGCTGACCCCGGCCGACGCCGTGGCGCTGGCCGCGGTGCGCGGTGCCGAGATGGCCAAGGCCTGCGCGCTGGAACCGACGTCGATGGCGGCCGTGATGCTCGGTGATCCCGAGCAGGTCGTCGCGTGGCTCGAGGAGCGCGGGCTGGCCGCGGCCAACCGCAACGGCGCCGGCCAGATCGTCGCTTCGGGCGCGGCCGACGCCATCGAGCGGATCGTCGCCGAACCCCTGGAGGGCACGAAGATCCGTGCGCTCAAGGTCGCGGGAGCCTTCCACACGCCGTACATGGCGCCGGCGGAAGACGCCCTTCGCGAGCACGCCGCCGGCCTCACCCCGGCCGACCCCACGCGCCCGCTGCTGTCGAACGCCGACGGCACCGTGGTCACCAGCGGCACCGAGTACCTGGAGCGGCTTCTCGCGCAGGTCACCCGGCCCGTGCGCTGGGACCTCACGATGGACGGCCTCGTGTCGCTCGGCGTGAGCAGCACCGTCGAACTCGCGCCCGCGGGCACGCTGACCGGCCTGGTCAAGCGGCAGCTCAAGGGCGTCGTCACCACAACCACCGCGCTGAAGACGCCGGCCGAGCTGGCGAAGCTGCGCGAGGAGGACGCCCAGTGACCGACCGTCCCAGCCTGCGCCAGAGCACGGGCCCTGCCAGCACCCGCATCCTCGGCGTCGGCAGCCACCAGCCGGAGAGGGTCGTGACCAACGACGACCTCTCGCAGCTCATGGACACCAACGACCAGTGGATCCGCGAGCGCGTGGGCATCATCGAGCGCCGCTTCGGGAACAAGGACGAACTGCTGGTCGACTTCGCCGTCGCCGCCGGCGAAGCCGCGATGGCCGACGCGGGCGTCGACCCGTCCGAAGTGGACACGGTCATCCTGCCGAACTGCACGATGCCCTCGCAGATCCCCAACGCGGCCGGCCAGGTCGCCGCGCGGCTCGGCATCCCGAGCCCCGGCGCCTTCGACCTCAACGCCGCGTGCGCCGGCTTCTGCTACGGCCTCGGCGTGGCCTCGGACCTGATCCGCGCCGGCTCCGCGAAGAAGGTGCTCGTGATCGGCGCCGAGAAGCTCACCGACGTGGTGGACCCGACCGATCGCGCCAACGCGATCATCTTCGCCGACGGCGCGGGCGCCGCGGTGGTCGGCGGCTCCGACGAGCCGGGCATCGGCCCGGTCGTGTGGGGCAGCGCGGGCGACCTCGTGGACCTGATCTACATGCGCGACGAGAAGTGGATCTACCAGGAGGGCCAGTCGGTCTTCCGCTGGGCGACCACGCAGATCGCGCCGATCGCCCTGCGGGCGCTCGAGGCCGCGGGCCTGCAGCCGTCCGATGTGGACGTGCTGATCCCGCACCAGGCCAACCTGCGCATCGTCGAATCGATCGCGAAGAAGCTGCGCGCCGCCGGCGCGCGCGAGGACATGATCGTGGCCGACGACATCAAGTACTCCGGCAACACCTCGTCGGCGTCGGTCCCGTTGGCGCTGGACCACATGCGCAAGGCGGGCACCGCGAAGCCGGGCGACATCGTGCTGGCGATCGGTTTCGGCGCCGGGCTCTCGTATGCCGGACAGGCCTTCGTCTGCCCCTGATGGATACTTCCCTCGCGGGCGCTGTGCCCGCGAGGTGGACCTGTAGAAGAACCGAGAAGGGAACAACTCCAATGGCTGACAACGCTGAGATCCTCGCCGGCCTCGCCGAGATCGTCGAAGAGGTGGCCGGTGTGGCTCAGGACGACGTCACCGCCGAGAAGTCGTTCGTGGACGACCTGGACATCGACTCGCTGTCGATGGTCGAGATCGCCGTGCAGGCCGAGGACAAGTTCGGCGTCAAGATCCCGGACGACGAGCTCGCCAACCTGAAGACCGTGGGCGACGCCGTGAACTACGTGTCCGCCAACTCTAAGTAAGTCCTCTTCGTACCCGGGCCGGGGAAGCCCCCCGGTCCGGAGCCGAGACCTTGGGGAGACTCCCATGAGCAACATCGACGTCGTGATCACCGGTATGGGGGCGACCACGCCCCTCGGCGGGGACGTCGCGTCCACCTGGGACGGCCTGCTGTCCGGCCGCAGCGGCATCCGCCCGCTGACCGCGGACTGGGTCGAGGAACTCGGCCTGCCCGTGAAGATCGGGGCGACGCTGGCCGTCGATCCGTCCGAGGTCCTGCCGCGGGTCCAGGCCCGCCGGCTGGACCGGTGCGAGCAGGTGGCGATCATCGCCGCCCGCCAGGCCTGGGCCGACGCGGGGTTCGCCGAGCAGACCGACGAGCACACCGACGTCGAGCCGGAACGCCTCGGCGTGTCGATCGGCACCGGCGTCGGTGGCCCGATGACGCTGCTGAGCCAGAACGACCTGTTGCACCAGCAGGGGCTCCGCAAGGTGTCGCCGCTCACCGTGCCGATGCTGATGCCCAACGGGCCGGCGGCACACGTGAGCATCGACCTCAAGGCGCGGGCGGGGGTCCACTCCCCTGCTTCGGCTTGCGCCTCCGGCGCCGAGGGCATCGCCACCGGCTACGAAATGATCCGGTCCGGCCGGGCCGACGTCGTGGTCGCGGGCGGGGCCGAGGCGTGCATCCACCCGATCACCCTCGCGGGCTTCGCCCAGGCGCGCACGGTGTCGACCCGCAACGACGACCCGGCGGCCGCGTCCCGGCCGTTCGACGCCAGCCGCGACGGCTTCGTGCTCGGCGAAGGCTCCGGGGTGGTCGTGCTGGAACGGGCCGACCTCGCCAGGGAGCGCGGCGCGCGGATCTACGCGAAGCTCGCCGGCTACGGCATCACGTCCGACGCCTACCACATCACGGGCAACCACCCGGAAGGCATCGGGCAGATCGCGGCGATGCGGGCGGCCATGAGCATGGCCGGCCTGTCCCCGGCGGACATCGGTCACGTCAACGCGCACGCGACGTCCACTGTGGTCGGTGACATCGGCGAGGCGGCGGCGATCCGCAAGGCCGTGGGCGACCACGCCGTGGTCACCGCTCCGAAGGGCGCGCTCGGCCACCTCGTCGGCGGTGCCGGCGCGGTCGAGGGAATCGCCACGATCCTCGCGCTCTACGAAGGCGTGGTGCCCGCCACGCTGAACCTCACCGACCTCGACCCGAAGGTGCATCTCGACGTGGTGTCGGGCGAGAACCGCAAGGTCGAGCTCACCGCGGCGCTCAGCAACTCGTTCGGCTTCGGCGGCCACAACACCGCCCTGCTGTTCACGCCGGCCGCCTGATCGGTTCCACCGCAACGAATCAGGGCCCCTCCCGACGTGGGAGGGGCCCTGATTCGTTGTGCGGGTTCAGCACTTCTCCTGTTCGGGCAAGGTCCCGGGGGTGACGGTGTCGATCTTGTACCCGCCGCCTTCGAGGATCATCGGCAGCACCAGGCGCCAGCGGATGCAGCCTTCCTTGAGCGCCTCCGGTGCCTCGTTGGACGACTGCGTGCTGGTGAAGCCCACGAGCACCCGCAGCGACGCGCCGGCGCCGGGTTCGATGCGGTACAGCAGGATGCTGCCGTCCTTCGTGGACCTGTAGTCACTTGTCCACTTGGTGCGGGGGTTGTCGTCGATCCGGCCCTTGCTGACCGAGCGTGCCCATTGGTCGTAGTCGTGGTGGTTGATGCCGTCGAAGTAGTCCTGCAGCACGGCTTGCACGGCTTTGCCGTGCGGGTGCCGGGCGGCGTCCTCGGTGACCTTGACGTCACCGGGGCCGGGCAGATCGTCCTTGTCCACCGGCGTCGGCGTCGTGAGGGCGATGGGGTCGGCGGTGTCGACGACCGGGCGGCGGTACAGCTCGCGCGCGAGCAGGCCACCGCCGACGGTGATCGACAACACCACGACGAGGACGGGTACCAGCCACCGCTGGCGGGCGGGTGCGGGCGGACGGGCGGTCACCCCCGAGAGGGTACCCACCCGCCCGCGGGTGTCACCCGACCTGGTGCAGCCACGTGACGGGAGCGCCGTCTCCGGCGTGTCGGTAGGGCTCAAGCGCTTCGTCCCAGCTCGCCGCGAGCAGCTCGTCCAGCTTGTGCGCAAGCGACTCCCCGCCGCGAGTCATGCTCACGAGGGCGCGCAGCTGGTCCTCGCCCACCACGATGTCGCCGTTGGCACTGGTACGGCCGTGCCAGAGGCCCAGTCCGGGCGCGAAACAGAACCGTTCGCCGTCGACGCCGGCGCTGGGTTCCTCGGTGACCTCGAAGCGCAGCATCGGCCACGCCTTGAGCGCCGAGGCCAGCTTGCCCGCGGTTCCGGACGGCGCGCGCCAGCCGCACTCGGCGCGCAGCTGTCCGGGACTGGCGGGCTGCGCCGTCCACTTCAGCTCGACTCGGGCTCCGAGGGTGCCCGAAATAGCCCACTCGACGTGCGGACACACCGCAGACGGCGACGAGTGGACGTACACCACACCTCGGGTGTTGCCACGGGTGCTCACTGCTGACCTCCGCTTGCTCGACGAGGGACGTCTTCCCCTACGACCTCTCGAGCTTCGCTTCGGCTGGTGGGCCTTCCGTGCCGCTTCCCCGATCTGTGTAGCACATTCTGCACCCCAACCGTGCCATTTGGCCACACGAACACCACAAGTCGCACGGGAATCCCCCTTGAGGAGGGAGGCTCGCCGACGCGTCCGCGTGTAGCACGGATCTGCGGGGCAGGCACGCTAGCGTGGGCCGCGAAACGGTCGAGGTGAGGAGGGTTTCGGTGCGACTGGTCCGCCTCGGGCAGCAGCCGTCGCGCGTCGCCGAGGATGTGCGGGCGGCGCTGGCCTCCCTCGGCCGCGGCAGCACCGTGATCGGTGGCGTGGCCCTGATCGGCGCCCGCCCGGCCGGCGGCGAGCGCGCCGTCGAGGCCGTGGTGGTGCTGCCGAAGGGCGTGCTCATCGTGATCGGCGTCGACCTCCCCGACCCCGCGCTGCGCCTCGAAGCGCCGCTCGGCGGCCCGTGGAAGGCCGACGGCTGGCCGCTGGTCCACGGTGACGACGCCGTCAACCCCGCCACGGAAGCCCTGGACCTCTCGGCCGAGTGCGAACGCCGCATCGCCGAGCTGGCGCCGGGTTCCGGCCCGGTGGGCACGATCGTGGCGGTCGGTCCGTATGTCGAGACGGTCGATCAGCCGCCCGCGGACCTCGCCGGGCCGGTGCGCGTGCTGCACCCGACGCCGACGACGATGCTGGCCGCGACGGTGTCGCTGGCCACGGCGCGGAGTCCGCGGTCGCTGGACCAGGCGCGAGCGTTGATCACGGCGCTGGCCCCGGATGCGCCGGCGATGTCGGACGAGGTGCTGCTGGGTGAGGGGTTCGTCCGGTACACCGATGATCCGCCGGTCCCGGTGCCTGCTCCTGTTCCGGCTGCGGCTCCTGTTACTGCTTCTGGTGTGCCGAAACCCGCACAGCGCATTCGCATCACGTCGGTGCCGCCGCCACCGCCGGTCATCCCGACCACCCGGCCGGTGCCGCACGTCGCCGCGCCTTCACTTCCGGGCGTCCCGGCCGAGGCGCCGGCTTTCCCGGGTGCGTCCACTTCGGTCACTTCCCCGGCCGCGGTTCCCGAACAGGCGGGTCACCTCGCCACCGCACCCACCGAGTCGACGGCGGCACCGGGTTCGTCCACTTCGGCCGCTCCCCCGGCCGCTTCGCCGCTCCCCGCGGAGTCTTCCTCGGTGGCCGTTCCCCCGGCCACCGGGGAAACCACCGGCACCGACCCGGCGATCCACCTCGCCGACGCCCCCACGGAGTCCATCGCCGCACCGACCTTCCCCGGTACGGCGAGTACGGCTGCTTCGGCGGCCGCTGCGGACCCGGCCACCGAGCCTGAGCAGGCGATTCCCCTCGCCGAAGCGCCAACCGAGTCGACTGCCGCGCCGAGGTTCCCCGGCGCGGAGGCGAACGGTCCGTCCACTTCGGGCGGTCGCCGGAGTGGTTCGCTGGAGTCGGCGGTGACGGAGAAGATGACGTCGCCGAAGCAGGGTGGGCCGAAGCAGAGCGGGCAGCGGCCGGCCGGGCCGCGAGCGGTGCCTGCGCCGAGGCCGTTCCCGCCGGGGAATGGCAACGGCAGGCCGACTGGCACGCCGCATGCCACGCCCGGCGGAAAGGCGCCGGTCCCTCCCGGCGGCAACCCGCCTGTCGCTCCGGTTGGTGGCAAATCTTCTGGCTCTGCCGGGGGTAAGGCTCCGGCTGGACAGCCTCCCGTCGCCGCTGGTGGAAAGCTCGGTCCTGCCGGCAAGCCCGCCGTGGTCGGCACCAATGCCGGACCGACTGGCAAGCCGCCGGCACCGGCGGCCCGGCAGGGTGCCGCAGCGACCGCGACGAACGCAGCGAGCCCGCCGAGGGCTGTGTCGTCCGCGCCGTCGGCTTCCGGGTCGGTGGAGGTGCCCGCGGGTGGCGGTGCGCCGCCGCGGGAGAAGGAGCAGTCGCGGACCGTGCGGTGGGTGCCGGTCGCCGCGATCGGGTTGCTGGCGATCCTGCTGGTCACGGCGATCGTCGTGGCGGCGACCGGCGGCGGTGGGGGTGGCGAGGCCGCTCCCGCACCGAGCTCGAGCGCGCGGCCGGTGCCGCCGCCCGCGGCCGTGAGCAGTGCGCCGGCCAGCAGCGCGGCGCCGAGCCTGTCGTTCGAGCCGCGGGCGAGCAGTTCGGACCAGCGGTGCGCGTCGCACGCGTTCGGCGACGTGCAGGCCAGCCTGCAGCAGACGAGCTGCTCCGCCGTCAGCCGCGCCAGCTACACGGCCCTGGTCGACGGGCGCGCCGCCGCGGTGACCATGGCTGTGGTCCGGTTCCCCGACGCCGCCCAGGCCACGCACTTCAAGCAGGTCGCCGACACCCCGGGCGGCGGCGGCATCCTCGACGTCGCCACCGAGACCGGCAAGTGGCCGGGTCCGCCCCCGCAGTTCGACAGCGCCGCCTACACCAGCAAACTCGACGGCACCGGCGTGCGACTGGTGCAGGTCGTGTGGCAGTCCGGTCCGTCCACTCCGGACGACCCCGGCCTCACCCGGGCGGCCCAGGGCGCCCTCGCGCTCGCCATGCCCGCCTGACCGCACTCGGCCCCGACGAGCAGCGCCCGGCACACCACCCCGCCCGAGTGCGGCTGGCCACCGAGATCCGCGGCGCCGTCGCGCCGGCCGTGCCCGCCGACCCGCCACCCGAACTCGCACGCAGCGCCGTCGCACAGCGAACCGCCAACAGACCTCGGCGCGGCCGGGCAGTCCCGTGCGCGACCGCCTGAGCACGGCCGACCGCGGAAACCTGCGCGCGCTCGAGCTCGCCCAGCCGCGGCGCACTGCCGAAACCCGCGGCAGCCTCGAAAACAGCCGGTCCCCAGCAAGAGCCGGGGACCCGCCGCCTCTCAAAGCCCTGCCTACAGGCCGTAAGCCTCCAGCAGCCGCAGCCAGACCTCGCTGATCGTGGGGAACGCGGGGACCGCGTGCCACAGGCGGTCGAGGGGGACTTCGCCCACGACGGCGATCGTGGCGGAGTGCAGCATTTCCGCGACGTCCGGGCCGGCGAAGGTGACGCCCAGGATCACGCCTCGGTCGGTGTCGACGACCATGCGGGCCTTGCCCGTGTAGCCGTCGGCGGAGAGGGCCGAGCCGGCGACCGCGATGTCGATGTCGACGACGCGATCGGCCGAGCCCTCGCGAGCCTCGCTGAGGCCGACGCACGCCACCTCCGGGTCGGTGAAGATGACCTGCGGCACGGCGTGGTGGTCGGCGGTCGCGCTGTAGCGGCTCCACGGCGCGGTGGAGATGTCCTCTCCGCGGCCGCGCGCGGCGATGCTGTCGCCGGCCACGCGGGCGCCGTACTTGCCCTGGTGGGTCAGCAGTGCGCGGCCGGTCACGTCGCCCGCGGCATAGAGCCAGCCACCGTCCACGGCGGACACGCGGCCGCTCTCGTCGACCTCGAGCGGGCTGTCGGTGGGCAGGCCGAGGACGTCGAGCCCGACGTTGCCGGTCGCCGGTACGCGGCCAGTGGCCACCAGCAGCTCGTCGACCACCAGGTCTTCGCCGCCGGTGAGCTTGAGCGACGCGCCGCCGCCGTCCACAGCGGACACCTCGTCGATGCCCGAGCCGGTGTGCGCGATCACGCCGTCGGCGCGCAGGCCCGCGAGAACCAGGTCGCCCGCGAACTCCGGCAGCCGCGGCAGCGGGCGCCTGCCCGTGATGATCAGGTGTACCTGCGCTCCCAGGCGCGCCCACGCCTGCGCCATCTCCACGCCGACGACGCCACCGCCCAGCACGCCGAGCCGCGCGGGCACGGCCGACGACGACGACGCTTCGCGCGAGCCCCAGGGCTTGATCGTGTCGAGGCCGGGGATCGGCGGGTTGCGCGGCACACTGCCGGTGCAGACGATCACGCCGTGGCGCGCGGTGAGCACCTGCCCGTCGGACAGCGTCACCTCCCGTTCACCGGAAATCCGCCCGTGGCCGCGGATCGGCTCGACGCCGACCCCTCGCGCCCAGTCCACCTGGCCGTGGTCCTGACCTTGCGGGTCACCGCGGCCGGTGAACGAGTCCCGGCGGGCGAGCACCTGCGCCGGGTCGAGCGCGTCGCCGACCACCACCCCCGGCATGCGCTTGGCCGCGGCGAGCAGGTTCCCCGGGCGCAGCAACGCCTTGCTGGGGACGCACGCCCAGTACGAGCACTCACCGCCGAACAACTCGTGCTCGATGAGCGCCACCTTGAACCCGCCCATGGCGGCGCGTTCCGCGGCGACTTCACCGACCGGGCCGGCCCCGATCACCACGACGTCGAAAGTCTGTCCTGACATGGGTTCAGCGCACACCACTGCGCGGCTTCACGCAAGCCAGCCGCTACTCTCTTCCGCGAGCTGCAAGAAATCGGCGACACCGGGTCACCGGGTCGTCGCCGTGCCGATTGCACGCACGTCCACGATCGAGCACGGAGGGCTTTCGCATGGCCAAGAACACCGCCGTCCGCGTGTTGGACGATCTCACCGGCGAACCCGCCGCCGAGACTGTGGGCTTCGGCCTCGACGGACTCGACTACGAGATCGACCTGTCCGCCCGCAACGCCGCGGCACTGCGGGAAATCTTCGACCCCTACGTGACGAACGGCCGTCGCACGGGTGGCCGCAAGCAGCGGCCGCGGATGGTGACGGGGGCGAAAGCCGTCGAACCACAGCAAGTTCCGGCGAAGGCCAAGCCCGCCAAGCGCACTGCGGCAGCGGCGAAGACGACGGCCCGCCCGGCCGAGCAGACCGAGCCGGCGCCGAAGACCACGCGGGCCAAGCAGCCGGTGAAAACCCCTGTCGCGGAACCGAAAACCGTGGTGAAGACCACTGAGCCGAAGCCGGTCAAGGCCGTCCGACGTCCGATGAAGAAGATCCCCGCCGTCACGTTCTCCGCCGGCGAGTAGCGCTCACCGGCGCTGGTTGCCGTCGGTGTGCCAGCCGTCGTAGTGGTAGCGCGTGTCCAGCAGCACGCGCTGCCGCTCGAGCTCCGCGTCTGTCGGCGGCCGCGGCACGAGCGGGCCGAGCAGCCCCGCGGCCGCGGCACGCACCACCGACTCCACCTCGCCTTCCGCCGGGTGCACGCCGTGGTCGGCCAGCGAGGCGACCTTGCTGCGGTGCGAGTCGAGCGGCTTCGGGTCCGGCGGCGGCCCGGTGAGGTAGGCACCGACGCGCGCGGCGTCGGTGTCGATCAGCAGCGTCGAGTGCGCCAGCAGCCCGTTTTTGGTCCGGAACACCGCGAACCCGCACAGCTTCGCGTCACCGATGAACAGGCCGCGCTCACCGAGGCGCGGCGGCAGGCCGAGCTTCTCGACGGCCGCCGACATCACCAACCCGAGCATCTCCAGCGGCCGGTCGGCCGGGCCGGGCAGCACGAGCGTGACGTTGAGGTTGCCCGGGTCGTGGAACACCGTGCCGCCACCGCTGGCCCGGCGCAGCACCGGCACGCCGTCGCGCTCGCACTCGGCCACACGCACTTCGCGCGCCACCTTCTGCCCGCGGCCGACGACCACGCTCACCTGGTTGCGCCACAGCCACAGCACCGGCGTGGCCGGGCCTTCCCGCAGCAGCGCCTCGTCGAACGCCAGGTTCCCGGCCGGGTCGCTGAACTCCGCACGCACGTCCGACCCGGTTTCCACAGCGCTCCTCCACGACCTCGCCCGCCGAAGATCCGGCGTCCCCGAAGAACAGGCTGGTCGACGAAATCGTAGCTCTCGGGCGCCGGCCCGCGGCTAGGCGGACGGGCGCCAGTGGGGCACGCCCACGAGGATCATCCGCAGGCGCTTGCGGGCCAGCTCCAACGTGCGTTCGTCGGCCTCGCGGTCGCCGTGGCGGACGTCGAGCAGGTCGACGACCGTGGCGAGCATGGCCGTGACGATGAGGTCGGCCAGCGCGTGGAGGTCTTCGGTGGGCCACTCGCGCAGGTGGTCGAAGCGGGCGAGGTCGATGGCCAGATCGCTGGAGAACAGCCGCAGCTCCACGCCGATGGCGCGCGCGACCGGGCCGGTTCCGGCGTAGCGCTCGCGCGTGACGAAGCGGAAGTGGTCCTCGTTGGCTCGCACGTGTTCGTACAGCGTGCGCACGGACGCGTCGATCATGCCGCGGTGGCTCACGGGCTCGGTGCGCGCGGAGCGGATCATGCCGCGCAGCGTGCGCGTGGTCTCCTCGACCAGGGCGACGCCGAACTCGTCCATCGAGGCGAAGTGCCGGTAGAAAGCGGTCGGCACGATGCCCGCGCGCTTGGTGACCTCGCGCAGCGACAGGCTGCCGAACCCGCGGTCGGCCAGCAGCTCCAGTGCCGCGTCGAGCAGCGCCTGGCGGGTGCGCTGCTTGCGCTCCTGCCGGCTCACCGCGGCCGGCATCTCCGCTTCGGACACGTCCGGCAGCGTACTGACGCCTTCGGCATGGTCCACGTCACATCACCTCGCTCCCGCGTTGACAGCCACCCGGGCCGTGCCCCCACACTAGTGAGTGTACAGATGTGCACTCAAATCCGGAGGGCGTGATGACCGCACTGCTCCCGCAGCGCCTGCGCGGGCTCGCCTCGCTCGCCGAGGCCCTGCTCACCCCGCACGGCGCCGACCGCTACCTGGAACTGCTCGACCCGATGCTGGTCCGCCGCGAGATCCGCGGCCGCGTCGTCGACGTGCGGCACCAGACCCCGGACACGGTCACGTTCAGGGTGCGGCCGAGCCGCGCGTGGCGGGGCTTCGAGGCCGGGCAGTACGTGCGCCTGACCGTGGAGATCGACGGCGTCCGGCGCACCCGTTGCTACTCGCCGTGCGGGCCGGGCGGCGGCGACCTCGAGTTCACCGTGAAGGCCGACCCGCAGGGTCTGGTGTCGCGCCACCTGCACGCCACCACCCGCGTCGGCACGGTCTTCGGGCTGTCCGCCGCGGACGGCGAGTTCACCCTGCCCTCGCCGCGACCTGAGCGGATCGTGCTGGTCAGCGGCGGCAGCGGCATCACGCCGGTGCTCGCGATGACACATCGGCTCGTCGCCGAGGGGCACCGCGGCGAGATCGCGTTCCTGCACTACTCCGACACCGCCGACGACGTGCTCTACCGCACCGAGCTGGCCGGGCTCGCCGAGCGCCACCCCGGCTTCCGGGTGGTCCACGCGCACACCCACGGCCGGGGTGGCGACCTGCGCGGGTTCTTCTCGAAGCAGCACCTCGCCCACGCCGCGCCGTGGTTCCGCGACGCCGAGACGTTCCTCTGCGGTCCGAAACCGCTCATGGACTCGGCCCGCGAACTGTTCGAGACCGAAGGCCTCGGTGAACGACTGCACACCGAAGAGTTCACGGCACCGCCGTTGACGTTCGACACAGCGACCGCCGAAGGCACCGTGCGCTTCGCCCGCAGCGGCCGCGAATGTGCCAACTCGGGCAAGCCGCTGCTGGAGCAGGCCGAGGACGCGGGCCTGTCGCCGGAGCACGGGTGCCGCATGGGCATCTGCTTCTCCTGCACCCAGGTGAAGACCGCCGGGCGCGTGCGCAACGCCCGCACCGGCGAGGTCTCCGGCGAAGAGGACGAAGAGATCCAGCTCTGCATCAGCGTCCCGGTCGGGGACGTCGAGATCAACGCCTAGGAGGGACGCCATGACACGACTTCAGGACCGCCTCACGCCCGAACAGATCGAGGAGTTCGGCCGCGAACTCGACGTGCTGCGCCGGCGCGTCGTCGACGACCTCGGCGAGGCCGACGTCGAGTACATCCGCACGATCATCAAGACCCAGCGCGGGCTGGAGGTCGCCGGGCGCGGGCTGCTGTTCGCCGGATTCCTGCCGCCCGCGTGGGTCGCCGGCGTCGCGGCGCTGTCGCTGGCCAAGATCCTGGACAACATGGAGATCGGCCACAACGTGATGCACGGCCAGTACGACTGGACGCGCATCCCGGAGCTGAGCTCGCAGCGCTTCGAGTGGGACAACGTCGCGCCCGCAGAGAACTGGCGGCATTCCCACAACTACCTGCACCACACGTTCACGAACATCCTCGACAAGGACCGTGACATCGGTTACGGCATCCTGCGGATGGACGCGGCGCAGAAGTGGCACCCGTACTACCTCGGCAACCCCGTGTACGCGACGCTGCTGGCCCTGCTGTTCCAGTGGGGCGTGATGCTGCACGACCTCGAAATCGAGCGGGTTTTCAAGGGCGAGCGCACATGGACCGAGAACGTGCCGGTGCTGCGCAAGATCGTGCGCAAGGCCGCGCGGCAGATCGGCAAGGACTACCTGCTCTTCCCGCTGCTGACCGGTCCCCTGGCGCCGCTGACGCTGGCGGGCAACGCGAGCGCGAACCTCGTGCGCAACCTATGGGCGTTCGCGATCATCTTCTGCGGCCACTTCCCCGCCGACGTGGAGAGCTTCACCCAGGAAGAGACCGACGACGAGTCGCGTGACCAGTGGTACCTGCGCCAGATCCTGGGGTCGGCCAACATCACCGGCAGCCCCCTGTTCCACATCCTTTCGGGGAACCTTTCGCACCAGATCGAGCACCACCTGTTCCCGGACATCCCGGCGCGCCGCTACCCCCGGATCGCGGCCGAGGTGCGCGAGATCTGCGAGCGCTACGGCCTGCCCTACAACACCGGGCCGCTGCGCAAACAGCTGTGGTCGGTGGCCAAGAAGATCGTGAAGCTGGCGCTTCCCGGAACGCCTCGGGGCGGCCCGGAGGTTACGGTGGACCCCGATCGGCAACTCCGAGCAGCCTGAGGAACCTCACATGGTGGGTCAGTTCGAAAGCGGCAAGGACACGGTGCAGGAGCTCACGGAATCCGCGGCCACCCACATCGGGGCGATCGCGACGATCATCACCGGCGCCGTGCGCGACATCGCGCGCGAAACCGGCAGCTGGCTCACCGACGTGATCGAAATGCGCGAAGCGTCGCAGCGCGCTCGGGAGGACAGCGTCCGTGAGCACGGTGCCCGTGAGCACGGTGCCCGTGAGCACAGCGCTCCAGAGCACAGCGCTCGCGAAGACGAGCAGCGCCCCCAAGCAGACTGACGCCCTGGGCCGGGCGGGGGAAATCCCCCACCCGGTCCAGGGCGAACCCGGTGGTCGGCCGGCCGGGTGGCGGGCAGACTTCGGGGCATGACTTCTCGGGCCGCGGACGCACGCGCGCCGCGGCGCGGGTGGTGGCCGGGGCCGCTGCGGCAGACGCGGGCGGAAGCGGTGTGGCTGGTGGTGGCCGGGGTGCTGTCGCCGGTCGCACTCGTCGTGGTGCTCGTCGGGCTCGCGATCGGCGTCGCGTTGAGCCCGCTCGGGCTGGGGCTGCTGGTGCTCGCGGGGGTCGTGCGGGGGATGCGGCTGCTCGGGGGCCTGCACCGGCGGCTGGTGGGCGTGTTGCTCGACGCACCGCTGCGCGCGCCGGCGCCGGTGGCGCTGCGGCCCGGGTTGTGGCACTGGCTGGTCGCGCGGCTCGGCGACCGGCACGCGTGGCGCGCGGGCGCGTACCTCGTGCTCCGGGTCCCGATCTCCTTCGCCGGGTTCGCCGTGGCCGGGTCGCTCCTGGTGTTCGGCGTCGCGGGGGCGAGCTACCCGGTGTTGTGGTTCTTCACGCGCGACGTGCTGCCGGTCTACAACATCGTCAGCCGCACGTGGCCGGGCACAGTGCTGTGGGCGGTCGGCGGCGTGATCGCGCTGGCCGCCGTGCCGTGGGTCGTGCACGCGCTGGCGGTCCTCGACCGGCAGCTCGGGCGGCTGCTGCTGTCCGGGCCCGGGTTGCTGCAGCGCCTGCGGTTCCTGGAGGAGACGCGGGCGACGGCGCTCGAAGACGCGGCGCAGCAGTTGCGCCGCATCGAACGCGACCTGCACGACGGGGCTCAGGCTCAGCTCGTCGCGATGGCGATGAAACTGGGGCTGGCGAAGGAAGAGCTGGCCACGGACACCGTCGACCTGGACCAGGTGCGCACGCTCGTCGAGGCCGCGCACGGCAACGCCAAGCAGGCCCTGGTGGAGCTGCGCGACCTCGCCCGCGGCATCCACCCGGCCGCACTGGACAAGGGACTCGACGTGGCACTGTCCACTGTGGCCACTTCCGCCGGGATGGCGGCGACGGTGTCGGTGCGGCTGGGCCACCGGCCGCCGCCGTCACTGGAGGCCGTGGTGTACTTCGCCGCCGCGGAGCTGATGACGAACGTGGCGAAGCACTCCGAAAATCCTTGCACCGTCCGGATCGACAAGCACGACGCCGTGCTGCGGCTGACGGTCACCGACCCCGGCCCCGGCGGCGCGGCAATGGTGCCCGGCGGCGGGCTGGCCGGGATCATGGAGCGGCTGCGGCCGGTGGACGGCGAGCTGACCGTGACGAGCCCGCCCGGCGGCCCGACCGTGGTCACGGCCGAAGTCCCGCTGCCTCGCTAGGCTGGCGACAAGGGGGACGCATGCGGATCGTGATCGCCGAGGACTCGACCATCCTGCGCCAGGGCCTGGTCGAGCTGTTGGGGCTGCGAGGCCACGACGTCGTCGCGGCGGTGAAGGACGCCGAGGAGCTGCGGGCGGCCGTGCGGGCACACCGGCCCGACGTGTCCGTGGTCGACATTCGCATGCCGCCTTCGCACACCGACGAGGGCCTGCGCGCGGCGATCAAGCTGCGCGAGGAGCTGGCGGGGTGCGCGATCCTGCTGTTCTCGCAGTACGTGGAGACGAAGTACGCCAAGCAACTGCTCGCCGACCAGGCCGGCGCGGTCGGCTACCTGCTCAAGGACCGCGTCGCCGAGGTCTCCGACTTCCTCGACGCGCTGCGCCGGGTCGCGGCCGGCGAGACCGTGCTGGATCCCGAAGTCGTGCGCCAGCTGTTCGCCGCAACCGGCCGGTCGGGGCCGCTGGGAGAACTGACCGCCCGCGAACGCGAGGTGCTCGACCTGATGGCGCAGGGCCGGTCCAACTCCGCCATCGCCGCGGACCTGTTCCTGTCGGCGGGATCGGTCGAGAAGTACGTGACGAGCATCTTCGCCAAGCTCGGCCTGCCGCCGTCGGAAGGCCACAATCGCCGGGTGCTCGCGGTGCTGCGGTACCTCGGCGTGTGAACACACCTACGCTCAACACCATGTACTCAACCGAGCTCGAGGTGCACACAGGAAACACCGCCGTCGTGCACGACCTGACCCACGAGGCCGAGAAGTTCCTGCGCGACGCCGACGCCACCGACGGCCTGCTGCACGTCTGGGTACCGCACGCCACGGCCGGTCTCGCAATCCTCGAGACCGGCGCCGGCAGCGACGACGACCTGCTCGCCGCACTGGAGGACATCCTTCCCCGCGACGCGCGCTGGCGGCACCGCCACGGCAGCCCTGGCCACGGCCGTGACCACGTGCTCCCGGCGCTGGTGCCGCCCTACGCGACGGTTCCGGTGCTGGGCGGGGTGCTCGCGCTGGGCACGTGGCAGTCGATCTGCCTGGTCGACACTAACGTCGACAACCCGGTGCGCAAGGTCCGCTTCAGTTTTGTGTGCGGCTGAGTTGTCTGCCCCGGCTCCGCCGGGGCGGCGAGATCGCCTTTGAGCCGGCTTCCGGATGGGGCGTCCAGCAGGATCATGAAGAACCCCAGGCACAACGCGCTCAGCGCGGCCCAAGG
>NZ_JBFBAF010000052.1:0-57622 GCF_040682095.1 Amycolatopsis sp. NPDC051372 | reverse complement strand
CGGGCGGCTCGTGTTCCCGATCCCCCGTCTCGAGATCGTCGAGGTGAAGCAGTAGGGGCGGTGCGATCGGCCCCCGGCCGATCCGACCGCCCCATCCGGAAGCCGGCTCAAAGGCGATCTCGCACGCCTCGGCGGAGCCGAGGCCAAAGATCCAGCAAAATATACGGCTCTTGTACGCCCCTCTTCCACGATGAGCGGGCTCGGAACGCGGCCGGCGTGGACACCGGCCCGACCGGGCAGAAGGCCTCCTTCCGGCCCCCATCCGGGAGAGGGCCTTCTTCCTGCGGGCATACCGGGCGGGCCTTCGCGTGTTGGCTTTGAGGACGACTGCGGAAGGAGCACGGGTGGGCGAGGAACTGAAGATTCGGGTGGGGGTGGCGCCGGCGCCGGGGACCGGGCCCGCGGAGTTCGCGGGGCTGGCGGAGACGCTGGAGGCGGCCGGAATCGACTCGCTGTGGCTTTCGGAGCTGGTCTACGCGCCGGAGGCCGACCCGCTGATCGGGATGGCGCACGCGCTCGCGCGCACCACGAACCTCAAGGTGGGCACGGGCGTCGCGATCCTGCCTGGCCGTCACCCGGTGCTCGTGGCGAAGCAGCTGGTGACGCTGGCCGGGCTGGCGCCGAAGCGTGTGCTGCCGGTGTTCGGGTTGCGGCCGGCGAACGCAGCCGAGCACGCGTTGTTCCCCGTGCCCGGCCCGCGCGCGGCGGTGTTCGACGAGGCCCTCACCCTGCTGCGGCTGCTCCTGGAGCAGGACGACGTGCACTTCGCCGGCGAGTTCTACCAGGTCGACGGCGTGACGATCGGGCCGCGTCCGGCCAAACGCCTCGATGTGTGGCTCGGCGGCAGTGCGCCCGCGGCGTTGCGCCGCGCCGGGCGACTGTCCGACGGCTGGCTCGGCAGCTTCCACTCACCTGAGCAGGCGCGAGCCGCGCGCATCGCGATCCAGGACGCCGCCGCCGAGGCCGGGCGCGAGATCGAGCCCGACCACTTCGGCCTCAGCCTGCTGGTGGCGAGCGAGGGGATGCCCGACCGGATGCTGGAGGTCGCCGCGAAGCGCCGGCCCGGCACGCCCGTGACCGAGCTCGTGGCCACGAGCTGGGCCGAGGCGCGGCGCCTGCTGGAGCAGCACATCGACGCGGGGCTGTCGAAGTTCGTGATCCGGCCCGGGCATTCGGGCGACTACCGGCGGTTCCTCGACGGTTTGCACCGCGAGCTGCTGCCGCTCCAGAACTAGAACTGCAGCTGCTCCGTCTCGCGCGGCATCAGGGCCAGCGCGACGATGCTGAGCGCGGCGACGGCAGCGATCGCCACGAACACGTTGTGCGTGGCGCCCGTCAGCGACTGGCGCACGTACTCCGCGGCCGCCGAGTGGTCGTTCTGGCCGAGGACCAGGCTGGTCGCGTCGGCGCTGTCGGGCAGGCGCCCGGCGACGGCGGCGGGCGGGTGGGCGAAGCGGTCGGCGAGGGTGGAGTTGGCGATCGCGCCGAACACCGCCGCGCCGAGCGCGCTGCCCAGCGAGCGGCCGAACATGTTCGTGGCCGTGACCACGCCGCGGCGTTCCCAGCCGACGCTCGACTGGCTGGCCACGATCGTGGGGCTCGACGCCAGGCCGAGGCCCGCGCCGACGACGAACGCGGCGCCGGCCACGTTCCAGAGCGAGGTGTTCTCGCCGAGCAGCGTGGTGAGCACGACGCCGACGATGATGAGCCCGGCGCCGATGAACGCGGTGTCGCGGAACCCGATCCGCATGTAGAGCCGTCCGGACAGCGACGCGGCGATCGGCCAGCCGACGGTGAGGGCGGCCAGGGCGAACCCGGCCGTGAGGGCGTCGTGGCCGAGCACGCCTTGCGCGTAGGTCGGCAGGAACGAGCTGAGCCCCATCAGGGTCGCGCCGACGACGAGGGCCACCAGCGTGCCGCCCACGAGGGTGCGCCTGGTGAACACCCACAGCGGCAGCACGGGCTCGGCCGCATGGCGTTCGACCAGCACGAACCCGACCAGCGCCGCCGCGGAGGCGACGAAGATGAGCACGCCCACCACCGAGCCCCAGCCCCAGGCCACACCACCTTCCAGCAGCCCCAGGATCAGCAGTGTGCAGCCGGTGATGAGCAGGCCGGCGCCCGCGTAGTCGATGCGGTGGCGCGTGCGCTCGACGCGTTCGGCGAACTTGCGGTACAGCATCCAGGCGGCGATCGCGCCCAGCGGCAGGTTCACGAAGAAGATCCAGCGCCAGCTGAGGAACTCGGAGAACACGCCGCCCAGTGCCGGGCCGAGCACGGACGCGACGGCCCACACACCGGCCACGTAACCCTGCACCCGGGCGCGTTCCTCGACGGTGTACAGGTCGCCGACCATCGTCATGCTGATCGGCTGCACGGCCCCGGCGCCGACGCCTTGCAGGGCGCGCGCGGCGATGAGCACCGGCATGCTCCAGGCCGCGCCGCACAGCACCGAGCCGAGCAGGAACACGGCGATGCCGAAGAACATCACCGGCCGGCGGCCGAGGACGTCGGCGAACTTGCCGTAGAGCGGCACGGTGACCGCCTGGGTGAGCAGGTAGACCGAGAACAGCCACGGGAATTGCGAGAATCCGCCCAGGTCGCCGACCACCGAGGGCACGGCCGTGGCGATGATCGTGCTGTCGAGCGCGACCAGCCCGGTGCTCAGCATCACCGCCGCGAGCACCGGCCCGCGTTCGGAGCGCAGGCCGACGGCCTTTTTCGTGGGCGCCGGCGTCTCGGCGGGGGTGCTCATCGGCGGGGTCTCCTCGGGGTTCCCAGGGGCCGGGACAACTGTTTCGCAACGGTAAGCATTTCACGAACGAGTGACCGTCGGACAGCCTTGGCGGGCCAGCCATGATGAGGGGATGGACACGTGGGTGCGGCCGATCCGCCGCGGGTGGGTGGTGCGCGGCGAGGTGCCGGGCCCGGACGTCGACGAGTTCGCGGAGCCCGACGCGGTGGTCACGGCCCTCGCGTCCCCCGTCGCGGCGGGCGACACGCTGCTGGCGGTGCAGCACCCGGCGCGGACGCCTGCGGCGTTGGCGCGGGGCCTCGACCTGGCCGCCGCGCTGCCTTCCGCGCGGGCCGCGCTGGCCCGCATCCGGGCGCGGCACTACCGGTCGGTGGCGGGGTTCGTCGCGCCGTACCGCATCTCGGGTCCGGACGGTGTGGCGGTGGGCGTGCTGTGCCTGGTCGACGTCCGCGAGCTGACGGCGGGCGGGTCACACGTGCGCCACACGGAGGAGGTCTACCCACACGTGGTGGCCGAGCGCGCCGCGGTGCTGGCCGGGCTGGGCACCGCGACGAGTGCGGCGCTGCTGGTGCCGTCGTCCGGAGGCGAGGCGCTGACCGCGGCGGTGGAGGCGGCGTGCGCGGGACTGGGGCCGCCGGACGTGTCCACTGTGGATCAGTCGGGGCGCCGGCACGAGCTGTGGGTGGTTCCGTCGGGGACTTTGCAGGAACGGTTGGTGGGGGCCGCGTCGGCCGCGGATCTTCTGGTCGCCGACGGGAATCACCGCGTGGCCGCGGCTGCGCAGACGGGTGCGCTGCTGGCTTTGGTGACCGGCGGGCCGCGGTTGCGGATCGGGGCCATCCACCGGGTGCTGACGGGGACGGGGTTGACGTCCGATGCGTTGGCTTCGGCTTGGCGTGGGGTGGGGCTGGAGGTTTCGGAGGTCCTCGACGGCACTCCGCCCGCTGTTTCGGGTTCGGCGGTGGTGCTGGCTCGGCCGTCGACGCTGCGGGTGGTGCTTCCTCCGGCCGACGAGCTGACGATCGATCACGCCGTGGTGGAGCGGCTGCTGTTCGATGAGGCTCTCGGTTTGGATCTGGACGGCCCGCACGTGCAGCCCTTGCCGGCGGGCCGCCCTGCACCGGCTGATGCCGACGCGGTGGTGCAGCTGGCGCCCGTCGAGTTCTCGACCGTGTTGAAGGTCCACGCGGCGGGCTTGCGCATGCCCCGGAAGGCGACTTACTTCACTCCGAAGCCTCGGGGTGGGCTGGTTCTGGCGGAGATCTGAGGGGTTTGACGATGGAATGGTACGCCGTCCGCTGCGTTTTCCAGTGGAACTCGTGGCGTGGCTCGCCCTTCGAAGAACGCATCACCCTCTGGCGTGCGTCCAGCCTCGCCTCCGCCATCGAATTGGGGGAGCGCGAGGCTGGTCGTTATGCCTCGGAGAACGGGGTGACCTATGTCGACTTCGCCCAGGCCTACGCGTTGAGAGAGTCGGGCGAGCTTTCGCCTGGCGCCGAGGTCTTCTCCTTGCTCCGCGACAGCCCACTCCCGCCGGAGGAATACGTGACCCGCTTCTACGACACGGGCGGGAACATCAGGGGGTTGTCGACTCGGGGGATTGAGGGCTCTGCGCAACTGGCTCATGTCGAGGGATGCGGCAGCAACGTCGCCGTCACCCGATCCGGTTGACGCAGCGTTCGACCACGTTGCGCTGCTTGTAGACCTGGGCGTCGAAGGCGGGTGGGCGCCCGCCGGGGGAGCCTGTGGCCGCGCGGCGGTCGATCTGGTCATCGCGCTGCGGGTCGTCTCCGGTCTGGCCCGGGGTCAGCAGGAACCACATCGGCAGCCCGCGACCGTCGATGGCGTCGTCGTTGACGATCACAACCACTTACCGGTCACGCCCTAGAAGAACTTGTGCGAGGCGTTCTCTCGGTCGAGCGGGCCCAGGCCTCCGTCTCGTGCCTCACCGGGCTGGAAGGTGACGGAGATACCCCCGTAGTTGCTGTTGTAGTAGACCTTGACCACATGGTTGGTCTGGTTGAATGCCGAAAGTGCGTTGTTCTTCACGCACTGATGCTGGCCAACGTCGTCGCTCTTGAATTCGTAGCAACCCGGCTGGGAACTCCCGTAATTCGGAATCGACGTGGTGAAGTCCGACACTGATCCGGATAGATCGTAGCCGTAGTACAGGCAGAATTCGCCGACCTCGCAAATTCCGTTGCGGACTGGGGCTGCGCTGGCCGCCGACGGCACGGTCATGAGCAGGGCGACAGCGCCGGCTGTTGCCGCTAACCCCTGGAACAGACGTTTTCCGTTGTTTCCCAAGGTATCCTCCCCATCGACGGCGGCGCGGTCGGCGCCTTGGCCTTCGTGCGCCGTGTGCGCGGAATCCGTCAGGATTCTGGCACGCGAAGATTTTTGCTGGGGAGCGCTCGGTGTCATGTTCACCCGATGCGACCACCTTTCGATGAGAGATTCACCGTCCGGGGTCCGCGGTGAGACTCACGTCAGCCTGAACACCGACTCCGCGTTGGTCGAGTAGATCTTCCTCCGCACCTCGTCCGACAAAGCCGACTCGTCCAGCACCGACACCGCCGCCTGGGGGCTCCAGCACGGGTTGTCCGTGCCGTACAGGATGTTGTCCGCGCCGTAGTACTCCAGCGCCGTGCGGATGGTCAACGACTGAGGTGCCACAGTATCCACGAAGACCCGCTTCAAATACTCCGAAGGCAGCCGCGGCAATCCTTCGATGCGGGCGTTCTTGTCGATGCGCCCGGCCTGGTAGGGCAACAGGCCACCGGCATGGGTCTGGACGACGCGGAGCGTCGGGTGGCGTTCCATGATGCCGCTGAAGATGAGGCGCAGCACCGTCACGCTGGAGTCGAGCAGACGGCCGATGGACCGCTGGATGCCGTCCGCGTAGCCGGTGAGGACTTCGTTGAAGGCGAGGTCCGTCGGGTGCACGATGAGGGGGACGTCGAGCTCCGCGACCCGCTCGTAAAACGGCTCCAGGCGCGAAGCGTCAACGGTTTCCGATCCGATCATCGAAGGCAGGTTCACCCCGCGCAGATCCAGCGAACCCACCGCGTGGTCCAGCACCTTCAACGCCATCGCCGTGTCCTGCAACGGAACCGCGGCCGTGCCGAAGAACCGGCCCGGGTGCAGGCGTTGCGCACGAGCGATTTCCTCGTTGTACGCGTACGCCTCGTCCAGCGCATCCTCCGCCGGCATCTGATCGAGCATGCCCGCCAGGACGCCGGTGGTGCAGACCACGACGGTGTCGGGGCCGGTTGCCGAGAAAGACGCCGAGAAGCCCGCGTCGAGGTCGAACCAGACGGCCGGCAGGGGGATGAAGCCGCGGCCTTCGTTGTACAGGTACCGGTAGCCGTCGCCCACGCGTTCGGTGCGGGGAAACGAGCCGCGATTCGCCATGGTTTCGAAGTGGGACCGGGGGAACCAGTGGAAGTGGGTGTCCACCACGCGCATCGAAATTCTCCTCAGCTCATCCGGTGCTCGGCGAGGATGCCGGCGAAGATGCGGTCGGCATCGGGGCGGTAGTTCTCGTGCAGGGTGCGGAAAAGTTCGTGGCAGCGCGCGGCCGGCCAGTCGCCCGGCAGGTGCTCGGCGGGCAGTTGCGGGGTCTCGCGCAGCAGCTGGCGCCACGCCGACGCCAGGATCAGGTCGCGGCCGAGGTCATCGAGCGCCTCGGGCACGGGGTCGGGCACGTCCCAGGACCGCAGGAACCGGTCGTAGCGCGCGGCCAGCTCGTCGAGGTGCCACGTGCGGGAGATCATCCCCTGCACGTCGTCGAACTTCGGGTACGCCGTGAACACCTCGACGTGCTTCTCGACGCCCGCGCCGGGCAGCTGCGCGAGGATGGCCGACACGTCGCGCTCGCCCGGCGCGAGCCACACGCCGTCGCGCAGCAGCCCGAAGCTCTCCCACGCCAGGCTCCGCCGCAGCAGGTGGCGTTCCTTGCGGTGCGTCTCCGGCAGCGAGAAGCACAGGACCGTCCACGCGCCGGGCGGTTGCGGCCCCTCGCCGGTGTCGTGGAACGTCCGCTGCTGCTGCACGCGCACCACCCGCAGCCCGACCTCCGACGCGCGGAAGTACGCCGCGCGGCCCTGGCGCGAGCGGTCCAGCAGCCCGCGCTCGGTCATCCGCGACACGGTGAGCCGCGTGGCGTGCGCGGACACGCCGATCCGCGCGAGCACGTCGATGTACCCGGCGGTGGCGATCTCGGGGTTCTCCTCGAGGCAGTAGCGGCCGAGCATCGTCATCAGCACCGTCTGTGGCGTCGGCGCGCGGCTCAGGTCGGGTGCGGGTCGGTCGGTGGTCAGGACGAACCCCCTGTTCTCACGCCCGCCGCGGCGTTCTCCGGTGACCTGTCGAACGTACCCCCGAGCAGCGGCAGCACGTGCTCGCGCAGCACCGACACGGTCGAGGGATCCGGGCCCAGCAAGGACTCCGCGACCATCCGGGCTCGTGCCGGACCCAGCTCGCGCTCGGCCAGCGTGACAAATTTGCCCACGATCTCGTTGTCCGGCAACGGGTTCCCCGGGTCTCCCCGCGCGTCGAGCCGATCCGCCGATACTGCCCCCGCCGCGGTGGTGATTTCCACCCGCGCGCCCCACTTGGCGGGGTACGCGGCCGTGAGGTCGTCGGCCGATCCGACCTCGACGACCCGTGCCAGCTCCAGCACGGCCTCGTCGCGCAGCGCGCCGTCCTCGAAGTCCCACGGCGTGCAGTGCCCCCGCAGCGCTGCGATGGCCAGCACGAACTGGGCGCTGCCCAACGCGCTCAACGCCGAGCCGAACGGCGGCGGCCGGTCGACGATCCCGGCCAGCTGCGCCGGCAACAGGCACCTCACCCGCCGCACCGACGAGCGGGACCAGCCGTCCCCAGGACGCAACGACAGCACGGCGTCGATCGCACCCTGCAGGTGTTTCGCCCCCGCGTGGGGCTTCAGGCTCGTCTCCGGCAGCAGGAACGGCTCCGGCAAGGCGCCTTCCGAACGCCGCAGCGGCGAACGCGGGTCGTCGAGGATGTCGAGCGGGCCCGTCCAGCCGGAGTCGGCCGCGAGGAACGCCGTCACCGCGCGCTCCGCCGCGAACCCGGCCAGCAGGTACTTGCCGTCCGCCCGGTCCGTCGCACCGGCGATCGACCCGCCCGCGTGCTGCGCGGCCAGCGCGATCGCCGACGCGGTCACGGCGAGCGGCCGATCGAGGAGCACCGAAGCCGCGGCCGCGCCGCCGAGCGGGGCCAGCAGAGCCGTCGGCCACCACCCGCGCCGGATCAGCCCTTCGCCCCCGATCGCGGCCGCCGCGGCCAGCGCCACCTCGTAGCCGGCCAGGAAGGCCCGCTCGAAATCCTCAGCCGACGCGGCCGAGGGCACCACCGCCAGCGTCGCCGGCAACACCACACACCCCGGGCACAGCACCGAACCGCGGTGGATGTCACCCGCTTCCCAGCCGTGGGCGTACACCCCGCCGAGGAACGCGGTCCGCCGCGCGGCGCCGTACTCCGCGGACAGGGTGTGCGCGAGCCCGGCGACCGAGCCGGCGAGCGTGGTGTGGCCGGCGATCATGGCACCGACGGCGTCGGTCAGATGGGCTCGCACGGCGGCCCGGACCGCGGGCGGCACCGGCCGGGAACCGGCCGAGTGCGCCCGCGCGGCGAGCTCACCGACGAGCGACATCTGCCTGCGTGGCCCGGAGCCGGCCGGTCGACGGCTCGTCCACCCGCCCGTCGGCCGTGAGCACGACGCCGTACAGCTCACGCGCGGCCTCGGCCGTCACGAAGCCGTCGCGCACGTCCTCGGCGACGTCCGCGGCCGGCCGCTCCGACGGCGAACCCCAACCGCCGCCGCCCGCGGTGCGGAAGGTGACCTTCGACCCCGCCTGCAACGCCAGCCCGGTGTGCTTCTTCACGTGCTCCGGCTGCCCGCCCGGCTGCGTGACGATCGTGTCGTTGACCGCGCCCGCCTGGCCGCCGCGCAGGCCCCACGGCGGGCAGGTCGTGCGCTCGTTGGCGATGTTGGTGAACATCGCCTGCTGCGGCTCCACGTCGATCTCCAGGCCCAGCCCGCCGCGGTGGCGGCCCGCGCCGCCGCTGTCGGCGCGCAGCTCGTGGCGCGTGAACACCAAGGGGTAACGCGCTTCCTGGATCTCGATGGGGATGTTGCGCACGTCGCCCTGGCACACCGACACGCACGCGCTCGGGCCGTCGCCGACGGGGCGCCCGCCCCAGCCGCCGCCGTTGATGTTGAGGCACACGAACCGCGAGCCGGTCTTCTCGTCGATGCCGTGGAAGGTGAAGCCGGACATGTCGCCCTTGTGCGCGGCCGGCACCTGGTCGGGCAACGCGTCGGCCAGCGCGCGGATGATCGTGTCGACCACCGTCGGCAGCGAAATGCTCCACTGGCCCAGCGCGGCCGGGGACTTGGCGTTGAGCAGTTTCCCTTCCGGCAGCACCACGTGCAGGTTGCGGAAGGACCCCTCGTCGACCGGGTGGGTCGGCAACGTCAGCATTTTGAACGCCACTCGCGCGGCCGCGACGCCGCCCGACTTGCCGGAGTTGAGCGGGCCCTTGACCTGCTCGTTGATGTCGGAGAAGTCGATCGTGAGCTCTTCGCCCTTCACGATCACTTTGAGGTCGAGCGTGATGCGCTTGTCGAGGTCCTGGCCGTCGTTGTCCATCCACGCCGACGCCGTGTACTCGCCGTCGGCCATCTGCGCGACCGCGTGGCGCGACAAGCGTTCCGACTGATCGCGCATCTCGGTGATGCAGGCCATCACCGTGTCGAGGCCGTAGCGCTCGGCCAGCTCGGCGATGCGACGCTCGCCCAGGCGGCAGGCCGCGATGGCCGCGCGCAGGTCACCCAGCGACGATTCGGGGATGCGGATGTTGTCCTTGAGGATCTGCATCACGTCGGCGTCCCACTCGCCGGCCTTCATCACCTTGATCGAGCGCAGCTGCAGGCCCTCGGAGTAGATGTCGGTGGTGGCGGTCGAGCCGAAGCCGATGCGCGAGCCGCCGATGTCGACCCAGTGGGCGCGCACCGCGGGGAACGCCACCACCTTGCCGTCGACGAAGATCGGGGTGTAGACCACGACGTTGTTGAGGTGCTGACCCGCGACGTACGGGTAGTTCATCACCAGCGCGTCGCCGGGTTCGAAGCCCTCGAGGCCGTGGCGCTCGATGCCGTCGGCCACGGAGACGCCGAGGTCGGCCAGGAAGATCGGCAGGCCGCCGAGGTTCTGGGCGATCAGCTCGCCCTCGGTGTCCACCAGGCCCACGCAGTAGTCCTGGACCTCGAAGATCATCGGGTTGTAGGCGGCGCGGCGCAGCGCGGTGGCCATCTCGTCGGAGTACGCCACGAGCGCGCAGCGGACCACTTCGAGCGTGACGGGGTCGATGGTGTTCCTCATGCGGGGCTCCCCACGGAGACGACGAGCGAAAGGTCGGACGCGACGGTGAGCACGTCGCCGGCGTAGAACACGACCGAGGACGTGGCTTCCTGCACCACGGCGGGACCGGTGATCCGGTGGCCGGGCCGCAGCGCCTCACGGTCGTAGACGGGACAGGACACGGGTTCCGGGCCGCCGCCGTGCAGCACCACGGGCCGGTGCTCGACCGGCTCCGGCTCGCCCGAGGCGGTTTCGACCTCGGCCGCGTTGCCCGCGGTCGTTTCGAGCGGTAGCGAGATCACCGTGCGGACACCGACGGCCTCCACCGTCTCGTCCGACGCGTGGTGGCCGTAGAGCCGGTTGTGCATCTCGTCGTAGAGCGCCCGCACGGCCGCGTGGTTCGCTGTGGACAGTCCCTCTTCGGGCACCGGCACGGGAATCGTGAACTCCTGGCCCTGGTAGCGCAATTCGAGGAAGTGCTGCAGCACGGGCGCGGTCGCCGGCTCGCCGACGTCCGCCCGCAGCCGCGCCCACGCCTCGGCGCCGAGCGCCTTGAGTGTGATCGCGTACTGCTCCACTGTGGACGGTTCGAACTTCGCCAGGTGCGTGCGCGTGAGGTCGTGGCGCACCTCGGAGTAGAGCATGCCCTTGGCCGAGAACTGTCCGGGCAGCACGGGAACCACGACCGTGCCGATGGTGAGCTCACGCGCGATGGACACGGCGTGCAGCGGGCCGGCGCCGCCGGTGGCCACGAGCGCGAACGTGCGCGGGTCTTCGCCCTTCTCCACCGAAACCGCGCGCACGGCCAGCGACATCTGTGCGTCGGCGATCGTCACGATCCCGCGCGCGGCGGCCAGCAGGTCGAGGCCCAGCGGTTCGGCGACGTGCTTCGTGATCGCGGCTTCGGCAGCCGCGCTGTCCAGCGGCATCTCGCCGCCGAGGAACCGGCTCGCGCCGAGACGGCCGAGCACGAGGTTGGCGTCGGTCACGGTCGGGCGGTCGCCGCCGCGGCCGTAACACGCGGGGCCGGGTGCCGCACCGGCGCTGACGGGGCCGACCTTGAGCGCGCCCGCGGGGTCGACCCACGCGATGCTGCCGCCGCCGGAGCCGACCTCGACGATGTTGACCACGGGCAGCGCCATCGGGTGCCCGGTCGCGTACCCGCCGATGAAGTAGCCCGGGCTGATGTCGACCTGGCCGTCCTTGACCAGGCTGGTCTTGGCCGTGGTGCCGCCCATGTCGAACGAGATCAGCCGCGGCAGGTCGAGGCCGGCGGCCAGCGCCGACGCGCCGATGACACCCGCGACCGGGCCCGACTCCATCATCCGGACCGGGCTCTGCCGCGCGGTCTCGACGGACATGATGCCGCCGTTGGACTGCATGATCAGCAGCCGGCCGCGGAAGCCGCGGGCCTCCAGCCGCGTGGTGAGCGAGTCGAGGTAACGCGACACGACCGGGCCGACGTAGGAGTTGAGCACCGCGGTCGACGTGCGCTCGTACTCGCGGTACTCACGCATGATCTGGTGCGACAGCGTCACGTACGCCTCGGGCCACAGCTCGGTGAACAGCCGCCCCAGCTCGAGCTCGTGCTCCGGGTTGGCATACGCGTGCAGCAGGCAGACGGCCACGGACTGCACGCCCGAGGACTTCAGCTCGGTGATCAGCTCCCGCGCGGCGGCGACGTCGAGCGGCGTGCGCACACTGCCGTCCACGAGCACGCGCTCGCGCACCTCGCGTCGCAACCGGCGGGGCACCAGCGGGTCGGGCTTGCCGAAGAACAAGTTGTACGGCTCGGAACGGTTGCCGCGGCCGATCTCGTAGACGTCGCGGAAGCCCTCGGTGGTGATCAGCGCGGTGGCGGCGCCGGCGCGCTGCAGCACGGTGTTGATCGCGATGGTGGAGCCGTGCAGGAACAGTTCGGTGTCGGGCAGGTGCGCGCCGAGCTTGTCGAGCCCGTCGAGCACGCCCTGGGCGTGGTCGTGCGGGGTGGTCAGGGTCTTGGCGGTGCTGAAGACGCCGTGCTCGTCCACGGCGGTCAGGTCGGTGAACGTCCCGCCGATGTCGGCGGCGATCTGCTTCACGGGGTACCTCTTTCCTGGAAAGCGGTCAGGGGAGTTCGGTGCGCCAGGAGTCGGCGAGGGATTCGAGCTTGCGGGCGCCCACGTTGAGCAGGACGCCGGCCACGATCACGACGAACACCGACGCGAGCACCTCCGTGGTGCCGAGGTGGCCGGCGAAGAAGCTGATGTTGTAGCCGATCCCGCCGTCGCCCGCGAAGAACTCGCCCACGACCACGCCGACGAGCCCGCGGCCCACGCCCAGGCGCAGCCCGGCCATCACCGTCGGCACCGACGCGGGCAGGATCACCTTGCGCAGCAAGGCCGTCTCGCCCGCGCCGAACGACACGGCGGTGCGGATCAGCTTCGGGTCGACGTTGCGCACCCCCTGCGCGGAGTTGACGATCACGGGGATCACCGACATCAGGAACGTGATGGCCACGACGGTCGGGCTGCCGAGGCCGAACATCAGCACCAGCAAGGGGAACAACGCGATGATCGGGGCGGAGTAGAGCAGCCACACGTACGGTTCGACCACGTAGTCGACGTAGCGGTAGCGGCCCATCAGCAGTCCCATGACAACGCCGACGACAGCCGCCATCGCGAAGCCGATCACCAGCTCCAGCGCACTCGTGCCGAGGCTGCGCAGCAGCAGGCCCGAGCCGATCTGGTCGCCGAGCGAGCCCGCGATGAGCACGGGGGAGGACGTCAGGAACGGGTTCACGAGGCCGGCCCACACGGCGATCTGCCACAGGATGGCGACCAGCACGAGGAAACCGCCGCCGAGCACGATCGGCATGGCCTTCTCGGGCACCCGCCGCCGCGTGGGGGGACGCACAGCGGTACTGACAGTGGTGGTCATCGGTTCACCTCTCCCACGACGTGGCGACGCTGCCGAGCACGCGCAGCAGGGCAGTCACGATGTACCCGAAGATCCCGACCACGAGCGTCAGGAACAGCAGCGGGGCGACGTCGAAGTTCTGGCCGTAGGTGGAGATCAGCTGTCCGACGCCGTCCGTACCGCCGTACAGCTCGGCCACGATCACGGCGATCACGCCGCGTCCGGCACCCAGGCGCAGCCCGGCCATGATCGTCGGCAGCGCACTGGGGAACAGGATCTTGCCGAACATCGCGCCGCCGCCGGCGCAGAACGCGCGGGCGGCCTGCACGAGCTTCGGGTCCGTCTCGCGGATGCCGGCCATGGCGTTCACCGCGATCGTGATCACGGCCTCGATGAAGACCATCGCGATCTTCGACGCCTCGCCGATGCCCAGCGCGAGCACCACCAGCGGCAGCAGCGCGAGCGACGGCGTCACGTAGAGGGCGACCAGCGCCGGCTCCAGCGTCTGGCGGATCCGCAGCTTCCAGCCCATCAGCATGCCCACGGGCACACCGACCACGACGGCGAGCAGAAAGCCCGTGAAGAACTCGACGAGCGTCGTCTGCGCGTTCTCCCAGAGCTCACCCGAGCTCAGGAGGTCGCCGCCGGCCTGGACGATCGCCACCGGGGTGCTGGTGAACTGCACGTCGACCAGGCCGGTCGATGCGGCCAGCTGCCACAGCGCGAGCACCACGACGACGCTGCCGAGCACGAACCGCGCCCGCACCGGCGGCAGCCAGCGCAGGCCCACCGCGCGGCTCGGCGGCGCCGCGGCCACCGGGCGGGGCGGTCGCGTGCGCAAGCCCTGCGTCATGACGGCACCGCCGCCCCGGCCTGCGCGCCGAAGAGCAGCTCGGCCAGGTGCGTGCGGTACTTGCCGAACGCCTCGCTCGCCCGCACCGCCGCGTCGCGCGGGCGCGGCAGGTCGATCTCCATCACCTCGACCACGCGGCTGGGGCTGCCGCCCATCACGAGCACGCGGTCGGCGAGGAACACCGCCTCGTCGATGCCGTGGGTCACGAACAGCACCGTTTTCCGGTCCAGGTCCCAGATCCGCAGCAGTTCGGTGGCCATCAGCTCCCGTGTCTGCGCGTCGAGCGCGCCGAACGGCTCGTCCATCAGCAGCACCTCGGGGTCGGTGGCCAATGCGCGGGCGATGCCGACGCGCTGGCGCATGCCGCCCGAGAGCTGGTGCGGGTGGGCCTCTTCACGCCCGGCCAGGCCGACCAGCTCGATGAAGTGCCGGGCCCGGTCCAGCCGCGTCGCCTTGTCGACACCCTGCATCTCGAGTCCGAACGCGACGTTCGCGAGGATCGTGCGCCACGGCATGAGCGACGCGTCCTGGAACACGACCCCGCGGTCGGGGCCGGGTTTGGTCACGATCTTCTCGCCGATGCGGATCTGTCCGCCGGAAGGCCGCAGCAGGCCGTCGGCGGCCAGCAGCACGCTGCTCTTGCCGCAGCCGCTGGCGCCCACGATCGTCACGAACTCGCCGTCGCGCACGTGCGCTTCGAACCCGTTCACCGCCACGAACGGCTCGCCCTTGCCGGCGTAGGAGATCTGCAGCTGGTCGAAGGTGATGTCTGCCATCTCGTGCTCCGCTCAGCTGGTCTTGGGCAGGAAGCGGCTGTCGAGCCACTGCGAGTCGGGTAGCCGTTTCGCGAACACCTTGCCCTGCAGGCCCATCTGCCAGAAGTCGTCCATCGCCTTGGCCGAGGGCATGCGGCCGTCGGGGTAGAGCTGGTCGATCCACTCGGCCATGCTGGCCTTCGCGTCGTCGACGCTGATCTTGAGCGCCTTGGCGATCGACTTGGCCGCGGCGTCGGGCTGGTCCTTGGTCATCTGCATGGCCTGCGACAGCGTGTCCACGAACTTCTTGGCGCGGTCGGGGTTGTCGTCGACGAAGCCCGGCTTGCTCCACGTGACGTGCATCGGGTAGCTGTCGACGAGGTCCTTGAGGTCGAGGATCTTGTTGTAGCCGGCCTTCTGCGCGTAGACGGTCTGCGGCTCGGTGAAGATGTTGGCCTGCAGCTGGCCCGCCTTCATGGCCGCGAACCGCGCCGCCGAGGCACCGCCCTGCACGACCTTGATGTCCTTGTTGGGGTCAAGCCCAGCCTTGGCTGCGGCGAAGCGCGTGAGCAGGTCGGTGGACGAACCGATCGTCGTCACGCCCCAGTTCTTTCCCTTGCCCTGCGCCACGGTGTGGATCTCGGGCACGGCGTACCAGGCGAACGCGGTCATGTCGAAGCCGCCGTAGATGACCTTCACGTCCTGGCCGGCTTCCTCGGCCGTGAGCGGCCCGGTGAGCGAGCCGACCGCGACGTCGACGTCGCCGGAGAGCACGGCCTTCGCCAGCTCGGCGTCGCCCTTGAACGTCACGGCCTTGACTGTGAGGCCGTGCTGCTTCCAGAGGTTCTCGTCGTTGGCCAGGTAGACCGACGCGAGGGTGGTGGCCTGCACCGGCAGGCCGAGGGTGATCGTCTCACCGCCGCCGGAGGAGGCGGCACCACCCGAACCGCACGCGGTGGCGACAAAGGCGAGAGCGACGGCCGGTAACGCGAACCGCGTCCGGCGGAGAGTTTTCCATGGCACGGGGGAGACCTCGATTGTGTCCAGGGGGGAGACCGGGACGCGGGGGAACTTTGCCGCCTCGGTCTGGAATCGGGCGAGGTGTCGACCATGAGAAGCATCGGGAGGTGCACCTCTTTGTGCTCCGGTCAGTGTGACTCTCGATCTCGACGCGCGTCAAGAAGCTGAGAAACATCGTTTGGCCGGGAATTTCCCGCCGGACCGCGGGCACGACGAAACCCCCGGCGGACGCTGAGTCCATGCCCGCCAGGGGGTTTCACCGTTCCCGTCCGTCCTAGCGGAACACCTCCGGCCGGTTCTTCGCGAGGCTGATCAGCCCGCCCGCCTCGAGCATGTCGACGAGGAACGGGTCGGCCGCGGCACCGCGGATCGTCGTCTGCGTGGTCAGGTTGGTGAACTCACCGGTGGTGAGGTCCACGCGCACGCGGTCGCCGTCGGCCGCGAAGTCGGGGTTGAGCCCGACTTCGAGCGCCGGCAGGCCGACCTCGAAGCAGTTGCGGTAGAACGTCCGGGCGAACGTTTCCGCGACCACGCACCCGATTCCCGTGGCTTGCAACGCCTTCGTCGCGATGGCGCGGCCCGAGGACTGCCCGAAGTGCTTGCCGGCGAACACGATGTCACCGGGCTGCACCTGCTTCGGGAACTCCGGGTTGAGATCTTCGAGCACGTGCTGCACGAGGATTTCCATCGGCTCGAACACGTACTGGGTCTTCACGAGCCGGTCGGTCGGGATGTTGTCCCCGAACCGCCAGCAGCGGCCCTCGAACTTCACGATTTCCCTCCCGTTCGGACGGTCGAGGCGATGACCCCCGCGACAGCCGACGCGGCCACGGTTGCCGAAGACGCCAGGTACATCGACGCATCGGGGCTACCGTTGCGGCCGGGGAAGTTGCGGGCGTGGGTGGAGATCATCGTCTCGTCGGACGCCATCGCGCCCATGTTGTAGGCCTGGTTCGAGCCCGTGCTGGGCGGGAACCACGTGGCGCCGGCCTCGTGCAGCGCGAGCACCAGCCCCTCGCGCGCGGCCTCCGCGAACACCTCACGGCTCGACGGCACGAGGTGGAACCGCGTGTCCGGGTGCACCTTGTGCCCGGCCAGGACCTGGGCCGCCGCACGGAAGTCCTCGAGCCGGCCGCCGCCGTGCCCGCCCAGCTCCGCGTACTGAACCGGCGTGCCGGCGACCTCGGCCACGGGCTTGACGTTGCCGACGGTCGGCGGGCAGGCGACCGTGGGGTCGACCTCGCCGACGTCGAAGCGCAGCACCTGTGCGGCTTCCTCTCCGTCGCCGTGCACCAGCAGGCCGGCGTCGCCGCCGGGCAACGTGCGCACGAACGCCTCGGTGACCTCGTCCGGCTCGACGAAGCTGCACTTGGCGCCGAGGTCCACGCACAGCAGCGGGAAGAGCCAACGGTCCCAGAAGGACAGTCCGCGCACGTACGGGCCGCCGAACTCCACGGCCCGGTAGTTCAGCTCGCCCTCACCGATACGGCCGACCAGCCACAGCGCGATGTCGCGCGGCGTGACGCCGGGCTTCGGCGTCCCTTCGAGGTGGACCCGGGTGGTCTCCGGCACCTTGAACCACGCTTTGCCGTACGGCAGCACGGTTCCGGCGTGGGAGTCGTTGCCGAGCGCCACCGCGAGCGCGCCCATCGTGCCGTGCACCGGCGTGTGGCTGTCGGACCCGACGACGATCATGCCCGGCTTGATGTGCCCGTTGCGCACCACGGCGTGGTGCAGGTTGCCGTTGCCGCAGTCGTACAGCTTCAAACCGTGCTTGCGGGCCCACCGGCGGTTGTGCTGCAGCACGTCCGCCTGCTGCTCGGTCGGCGGCGCGAAGTGGTGGTCGAACACCATCACGGCCCGCTCCGGGTCGGGGATGGGCACGTTCACGCGCTTCTCGTACACCTGCGAGGTGAGGTACCCGGACAGGTCGTGCATGATCAGGCGGTCCACTTTGGCCACGACGATCTCGCCGGGCTCCACGGACTCGCGGCCGCTGGCACGGGCGAGGATCTTCTCGACGAGGTTCACGCGACCACCGCCGTCGCGACGATCTCGCGCGGGTCGGTGATCACGCCGCGGATGGCCGACGCCGCGGCCGTGGCCGGGCTCGACAGGAAGATCTTCGAGTCGTAGCTGCCCATGCGGCCCTGGAAGTTGCGGTTCGCGGTCGACAGCGTGGTTTCGCCGTCGGCCATCGCGCCGCCATTGCCCGCGCACGCCCCGCAGCCGGGGTTGGTGATCATCGCGCCGGCCTGGATCAGCTTCGTGAGCACACCGCTGTCCGAAGCCTGCGCCATGATCTTCGCCGACGCCGGCGTGACGATCAGCCGCAGGCCCGGGGCCACTCGGTGGCCGGCCAGCACGTCGGCCGCGATCACGAGGTCGTCGTACTTGGCGTTGGCGCACGAGCCGATGAAGACCTGGTCGAGCTTCGTGCCGGCGACGTCACCGACGCCCACCACGTTGTCGACCGTGTGCGGCACCGCGATCTGCGGGGCGAGCGTCGGCCCGTCGAGCCGCACGGTGGCGCGGTAGGTGGCGCCCTCGTCCGGCAGCAGGATGTCGAGCTCGTCGCGCGGCACACCGGCCTCGTCGAGGTAGGCGAGCGTGGTGTCGTCCGGGGCCACGAAGGCGTTCTTCGCGCCCATCTCCATGGCCAGGTTGCAGAACGTCATGCGTTCCGAAACCGACATGCCCTCGACATAGGAGCCGGAGAACTCGACCGACTCGTAGGTGAGCCCGTCGGCACCGAGGTCGCCGATGAGCTTGAGCATGATGTCCTTGGCGTAAACGCCCGGGGCGAGGTCGCCGTCGATCACGATCCGCACCGACTCGGGCACCTTGACCCACAGCTTGCCGGTCACCCACGCGGCGGTGATCTCACTGAACCCGACGCCGGTGCCGAACGCGCCCAGCGCGCCGTAGATCGTGGAGTGCGAGTCGGTGCCGATGATGAACTGGCCGGGCCGCACGAGCCCGTGCTCCATGAGCACGATGTGCGCGATGCCGCTGTTGACGTCGAAGAAGTTCTTCACGCCCATCTTCTGCGCGAACTCCCGGCACAACGCGTGGTCCGCGGCGGTTTTCGCGTTCATGGCGGGGGACAGGTGGTCCATCACCATGGCCACGCGGTCGACGTCGTAGAGCTGCTCGACGCCCATCTTCTCCAGCGTCCGGATGCACCGCCAGCTCGCGGTGTGGCTCATGTACAGGTCGGGGAACGCGTCGACGATCTGGCCCGGCACGAGGTCTGCGACCCCGGACGCGCGTTCGATCGCCTTCTGCGCGAAGGTCTTGGCGGTCACTGCTTTCCTCCCGCGAAGCTCGCCATCAGGTGCGGGATCAGGCCACCGTCGGCCATGATCTCCCGCAGCACCTGCGGGTACGGGCTGAACGGGAAGGTCTGCCCGCCCACCTCGACCGTGCCCGCGTCGTAGTCGACCCACATCTCGCCACCGTCGGTGGCCGCCTCGGCCGCGGCGGGCGACTCAACCGCGACGAGCCCGGTGTTGATGGCGTTGCGAAAGAAGACGCGGGAGAAGGAGGCCGCGACGACCGCCTTGATCCCGGCGCCGATCAGGCACGTGGCGGCCTGCTCTCGCGCGCTGCCGCAGCCGAAGTTGCGGCCGGCGACGACGACGTCGCTCGCCCGCAGCCGCGCCTGAGTCTCCGGCCCCAGCGGCTCGAAGGCGTGCTCGGCGAGCTCTGCCGGGTCGATGCTCACGAGGTAGCGGCCGGGGATGATGACGTCGGTGTTCACGTTCTCGCCGAAGGTGATGATCTTGCCTCCGACACGGTGTTCACTGCCCATGAGAGGTCTCCGCTCGTGGATCCGGTGGTGTACGGCGGTTTCCGCTCACGGGCTCGTCTCTTCCAGGAACCAGTCCGTCGGCACGGTGTGCCCCAGCTCGCGCTCCTCGGCCAGCGCCAGCGCCCGCGCACAGACGGCCGCGAACTGCACGCCCATGCCGGTGTTGTTGGCGAACACGGTGATGTCGTCGGGGCTCGTGCGCCCCGGGGCCTCGCCCAGCAGCAGGTCGCCGAGCTCGCGGATGTCGTCCCACGACTTCAGGCCGCGGTTCACCGGGCCGAGGATGTCGTACTGCTTGTCGTGGTGCACCTGCTCGCGCGAGAGCACCGTGATGCGGTCGGCACGGTCGAACGTCGTGTCGTCCAGCTCGCGCCGGGTGGCGGTGCCGTCGGGCGAGGTGATGGCCGTGACGTGGGTGCCCGGGTCGAGCCAGGCGCCGTCGAAGCAGGCTTCCATGGCCGCCGTGGCGCAGGTGACGATCTGGCAGCCCGCCACGGCGTCGCGCCGCTCGTCCACGGCCACGATCTTGCGCCCGGTCTTCTCGCTCCACACCTTCGCGAACTGTTCGCGGTGCTCCGCGGTGGGGCTGTAGACGCGGACCTCTTCGATGTTCGGCCGCACCATCAGCAGGCACTCCAGGTGTGCCTCGGCCTGCCAGCCGGAGCCGAACATGCCCGCGACCGTCGCGTCCGGGTTGGACAGTTCGCGGATGCCGAGCGCCGAGGTCGCGCCGACGCGCATCTTCTGGATGAAGCTGTCGTGCATGATGGCGAGCGGTTCGAGTGTGGTCAGGCTGTAGAGCGTGACGAGCCCGACGTAGCGGCCGCCGGGCGCGGCCGGGATGAGCCGGCGGCGCTGCACGCCGCTGGGCAGCGTCTCGACACCCGCGATGTCGGACGTGATCCGCAGCGCCCACACGCCGCTGGAGACGTTGCCGCCCTCCTGCGACTTGAACCGGAAGCGGAAGCCGGGGTGGCGGCTGTCCTCGACCGGGAAATACGTGTGGTTGCGCGGCCGGTTGGCGCCCTGGCCGGCGTTGAGCTCTTTGTACGCCGTCTCCAGCGCGTCGAGCGTCTCGCCGGCGGTGAGCACCTGCTCGATGTCGCCGTTGGAAAGGATCCTCACCGCTGTGCTCCTGTCAGGTGTTCGGGTTCGCCTTCGGTGACGCGGACGGTCTCGGCCACGGCCGCGTTGCCGCCGTCGGCGAAGGCGACCTCCACGGACACCGCGCCCGCCTCGCCGTCGGCCAGTACTGCGGCCGGGTCCTGGGCGCGGAACTCACCGCTCGTGGACAAGTCGGCCTGGTTGACCCAGCGGACCTCGGCCTTGGCGCCGTCCGGCAGCTTCGCCAGCGCGGGCGCGGCGGCCTCGGCGAGCGAGCCGATCCTCGCGCCGGCCTTGGCCGCCGCGATGGCCGCGGTCAGCGCGTCCTTGAGCGCGGCCGGCCAGCCCGCGCCGTCACCGAGGACGCGGCTCGAGTACACCCAGTTCATGCGGTACTGCCCGGTGACGCCGAAGGACGTCACGTCGTCCGTTGTGGACAGCGAGATCGGGTAGAGGTCGAGGAAACCGCCGCCGCGCAAGGCGCGTTCCACGGTCTCGACGCGGCTGCCGGCGGTGCTGCCCTCCACCGTCGCCTTGGCCGCGGCGTCGTCGAGGATCCGGCCGGCCGCGCGCAGCAGCTCGGTCTCGGCTGCCGACGGGATGAGCCGCTGCTCACGGACCAGGCTGCCGAGGCGCTCGACCTGCCAGCCGGGCACCGCGGCCACGATCTCGTCGGCGACGTCGGCGGGCCACAGCGCGGCGTCGACCAGGCCGAGCGTGCCATTCTTCCTGCCCAGCAGGTACTTCGCGACGAGGTCGGCGAAGTTCTTGCCGCCGCTGAACTCCGTGACCTTCGACGAGGCCTTCATCCAGTTCTGCACCCGCAGCGAGAGCTTGGTGAGGAACGTGACGGGCCCCTCGGCGGGGATCGCCAGCACGCCTTCGTTCCAGTAGAGGCACAGGTTGGTCAGGTAGGCGAGGTCGTCGGAGCGGGACACGTCGGCGTAGACGAACGCGACGTCGACGCCCTGGGCCGCCATGGCCTTCTGCAGCGCGGCGACGCGGTCGCCCCACTCCTGGTCGGGGGTTTCCGCGGGGTCGAGTACGTGCAGACCTCGTTTCACGCCACGTCTCCTGTCTCGAACAGCTTCCGTTCGGTCGTGATCAGCACTTCACAGCCGTCGGCGGTCACGCGCACGGGGTCGCCGAGCACGTGGTAGCCGGCCAGCGGCGTGTAGGTGTTGGGGTGGATGATGAACACGGAGTTCTCGGGCAGCACCGTGTGGTTGCCCTCGATGATCGGCGTCTCGTCGAGGTGCAGGCCGTGGCCGTGCCCGCGCACGCGGGTGTAGTTGCTGGAGCAGTACTCGCCGTAGCCGTACTTGCGGAACACGTCGTTCTCGGCCATCGCCACCTCGTGGGCGGTGATTCCCGGGCGCACCACCGAAATGCCGGCCTCGACGGCCTCGTTGAACAGGTCGAACGACTTGCGCTGCCCGTCGTCGGCCTTGCCCACCACGGCGGAGCGACAGATCTGCAGCCAGTAACCGTCCATCTTGGGCGTGAGCTCGGTCCGCACCATGTCGCCCGCTTCGAGCAGCCGGTCGCCGGGCGGGGTCATGCCGCGCACCTCGTCGCGGCCCGAAGCGATGAGCATGAAGTTGTCCTCGGCACCGAGGTTCTTCAGCCGCGCCTCGACCTCCGCGACGATCCGGTACTCCGGCAGCCCTGGCTCGAGCACGTCCACGAACGCTTCCCACCCGGCGGCGCACACCACGGCGCTGCGGCGCATCCGGGCCAGCTCCCACTCGCTCTTCACCAGCCGTGCGGTGTCGAGCAGCTTCGTGGCCGACCCGACTTCGGCGCCCGGCGCCGCGGCGCGGATCGTCTCCATGAGCACGAGCGGCACGAGCTCGTGGTGGGCGATACCGATGCGCCGCGGCGCCAGCTCCTTGAGGACCACGCCCAGCTCCGCCGGGTTCGCCGGGTCCAGCCGCCGGGCCTCGCCGACCCAGCCCTGCGCGGTGAACGCCGCGAGGTCCGAAGGCCGGGTCGAGAACGCCACCGCGTCACCCTCGGCGGGGAACACCACGAGCGCGGCGCTGCCGGCCGGGGTCACGTCGGTGAAGTAGCGGATGTTCTCGCGCCGCCAGGCCGGGCCGTAGGCGAGCACGACGTCGAGGCCCTGCTCGGCCATCGCGTCGCGGATCTTGTGGTGCCGCAGCTGCAGCTCCGCGAGGTCCTCGGGGGACAGGCCCGCACCGGCGGGTGCCGGGGCGTGGTCGATCGTCATGGATTCCTCCACTGTGTTTGTGGTGGGTTCGGTTTTTCGGTGTTGCTCGGTCAGTCAGGAGCGCGCCGGGGTCAGGGCGGCGGGCGCCCCTTCGCCGGTGATCTCACTCGTGATCTGCTCGACGGTGCGGCCGCGGGTCTCGAAGGTCGCCACGAGCGCGGCGATCCCGGCGAGGATCGAGATGATCCCGAAGACCAGGAAGAACAGGAACTGCGAAGCGTGCGCCGCAAGGATGAACCCGACGAGCACGGGCATGATGAGGCCGCCGACCTTCTGCCACGCCGCCGCCCAGCCGAGCCCGGTCGCGCGGCTGGCCGTGGGGTAGAGCTCGCTGGCGTAGGCGAAGAGCGTGCTGCCGGCCAGGCCGCTGCCGAAGAACGTGGCCAGCGAGCCGAGCACGATCACCGCGCCGGTCGCCGACGTGGTGCCCCAGGCCAGGCAGAACAGTCCACTGAGGACGAAGGCCCCGCCGAGCACGACGCGGCGGCCGATCCGGTTGATCAGCTGCCCGGCGAGGATCGCGCCGACCACGCCGGCGGCCGTGATGATCGCCGTGTAGCCGAAGCTCTTGAGCAGGTCCACGCCCTGGCCTTCCAGCACAGACGGCAGCCAGCTCGAGAGCCCGTAGAGGAACGCGCCGGCGCAGACCTCCATGAACCAGATGGCGATCGTGTAGCGCAGGTAGTGCCGGGCGACGAGCGTGCGCACGGTGCCGCCGGTCTCGGGGGCCGCGTGCCGGGCGGCGGGGGCTTCGGTGGGATTACCGCCTCGGCACAGGCCGCTGACGATGGCCGCCGCGTCGGCGAGGCGGTCGCGGCGCAGCAGGTAGCGGACCGACTCCGGCAGCGTCGCCAGCATGAACACGCCGACGAGCACCGGCACGGTGGCGATCACGAACATCGCGCGCCAGCCGAACGCCGGCACCACCGCGGTGCCGACCGCGGCCGCCGTCGGCAGCCCGATCAGCCACGCCGCCGTGGCCGCGGTGACGAGCGGGCCGCGGTGGCGCGAGGGCACGAACTCGGCGATGTAGGGCAGGACCACGGCGATCTCGGCGCCGAGCCCGATCCCCTGCAGCGCGCGGAACGTGACCAACGCGCCGAAACTGGGTGCGAACACCGCGGCGAGTGAGAACACGGCGTAGACGATCACCGTGATCGACAGCGGCACCTTCCGGCCGAACCGATCGGACACCGTGCCGGCGACGGCCGCGCCCACGAGCATGCCCGCGAACAGCGCCGAGGAGAACACCCCGGCCGACTCGCTGGTGAGGTGGAAGGTCTTGATGACACCCGGCAGGATCACGCCGGTCAGGTTGATCACGAACCCGCACAGGAAATGTCCGATGAGGACGGTTACGTAGATCCTCAGGTGCCGTGCGGTGAACGCCGACTCGTCGAGGCGGGAGAGCAGGGAGTGGGACGAGGTCGCGGGGGACGGGGGCATGTGGGGCCACCTCCTTGTGGCTCTTTGAAACCCAGCGGCTTGGAACAACCCAGGGCTTGTAAACCCAGCAGCTCATAGGCGGCGGCTGGTGCTACCCGGTGGCTCCGCGCCGCTCGACTTGATGGTCGCGCGGCTCGGAACCCGTTGGCCGGCAACCCATCGGCGGTTCAACGATCCGGTTGGGCAGGCCGGCGGGCTGGTCGGCCGTCGGTCTGCGTTCCGGTCGCATCGGGCTGATCGGTTGCCACCCGATGGCTTCGACACCGCCGGCACCGCAGCACTCCGTAGCCGCGCGGCTCGGAAGCCCGGCGGTCAGGAGGCCGAGGGACGTCGGCCGGTGGCTCGAAGTCGTCCGGTTCGAATCCTCTTGGCGCAGGGCCGAACGGCCCGGCGTCAAACGGTTCCGACCCGGTGTCGTGCGGTGTGCTGACCCCCCTTGGGTCTTCTTCCGTCACCGGTCGTCCAGGTTGCCCTGGACGTCGAAGTAGAGCTGCGAGAGCGCGGGCAGTAACTGCTCGCGCATCTCGGGGGTGAGGCCCGCGGTCAGCTCGGCCGCGAACTTGTCGAGGGTGCGCCGGGCGGTGTCCCGCGCGTTGACGCCCTTGGTGGTGAGCTCGAGTTGCATCGTGCGCCGGCTCGTGGCCGAGGGGCGGCGCGAGAGTAAGCCCTGGTTCACCATCTTGTCGACGCTTTCGGACATCGTCGACGGGTTGCGGTGCGCGAGCTTGCACAGCGCCGTGAGCGACGTGTGGCCGCTCCCGACCCTCGACAGGATCCGGTACTGCCGGATGGTGAGCGGCAGCTCGAGCTCGGCGAGCAGCTCCGTCTGGAGTCGGGTCAGGCGCCCGCCCAGTGCCAGCAAGACCTCGCCGAGGCCCGCTTCCGGGCCCAGCTCGTCGAAGGTCTCAGTGTCGTTGGTGGTCATTTTGGTCCCCGTACGTTCCGGTACCCGAAATAACGATGTCGCCGACTGTACGTCCGCCCGCCGCGCTGTGGGAAGGGGCGATTTCGTGACGAGGAGAGTCTTTCAGTGGGTGAAAACCCGGATGGTCCCCGGAGCGCCGCGGGTGAGAGCTTCGGAAGCCGACCCCGACCGAAGGAGCTCTGAGGCGTCGATGGCAGCGTTCGCCCGAAACCAGTGGTATGTCGCCGCATACGGCCGCGAAGTGGGCCGGGAGCTGTTCTCCCGGACCGTGCTCGGCGAGCCGATCGTCTTCTACCGCACCGAATCCGGCGACGTCGTCGCCCTGGCCGACCGCTGCGTGCACCGCCGCTACCCGCTCTCGGAGAGCCGGCTCGACGGCGACAAGATCGTCTGCGGATACCACGGCTTCACCTACGACAGCGCCGGCTCGTGCGTGTTCGTCCCCGGCCAGGCCCGGATTCCACGCACCGCAAGGGTTCCGTCCTACCCGGTGGTGGAGCAGGACTCGTTCGTGTGGGTCTGGATCGGCGAGCGCGAGCTGGCCGACGAGTCGGCCATCCCGCGGGCGCCGTGGTTGGCGGACCCGGCCTACACCAGCGTGAGCGGCATGGAACCACTGGCCGCGCGCTACGAGCTGCTGGTGGACAACCTGCTCGACCTCTCGCACGAGACCTACCTGCACGGCGGCTACATCGGCACGCCGGAGGTCGCGAACACGCCGATCACCACGGAGGTCGACGAGGACCGCGGCATCATCTACGTCAGCCGCCACATGGCCGACGCCGAGTGCCCATCCTTCTACGCGAAGTCCACCGGCATCGAAGGCCGGATCACGCGCTGGCAGGACATCGAGTACCACCCGCCGTGCCTGTACCTGCTGCACAGCCGCATCGCGCCCGTCGGCGTGCTGCCGAACCCCGACGGCACCGATCCCGAGGGCTTCCACGTCGACGTCGTCTACGCGATCACCCCGGAGACCGAGCACAGCACCCACGACTTCTGGGCCGTGGCAAGGGATTTCGCGCTCGACGACACCGGTGTGTCCGATTTCCTCGCGGAGAACAACCGCACGGTCGTGCTGCAGGACGTGCGGGCGCTCGACATCCTCGAACGCATCATCGAGGCGGAACCCGAGGGATACCAGGAGCTTTCGGTCAACATCGACACGGGCGGGCTGGCGGCACGCCGCATCCTCAAGAAGATGGCGGCCGGCGAGAGCGCGCAGGTCGTGCCGTCGTGAGCGAGCGCGTGGCGATGCTGCAGGGCGAGAACGTGGTGCGCATCCACTGGAAGCTCGGCACGGACGTGCTCGTCGGCGTGTGTCACTGCGGGGCCGAGCACGAGTCGGAAGACCCGGTCGAGCTGTGGGACTGGCTGCTGGCCCACCCTGTCGGGCACGGCGGTCCGTCGGTGCCGGTGGCCCCGCCGGAGCGCGTGGCCGTCGCTGTCTAGGAGGAGGAGACGATGAGCGTCCTGGCCACGGAGCTGGAGCTCGACGTGGTGCTGGCGGCCCCGGAACGGCTGGCCGACGGCGTCGTCCGGCTGACCCTGCGCGACCCGGCCGGCGCGGCGATGCCGGCGTGGGAGCCGGGCGCGCACGTGGACCTCGTGCTGGGCCCCGATCTCGTGCGGCAGTACTCGCTGTGCGGTGATCCGGCCGACCGGTCGGTGCTGCAGGTGGCCGTGCTGCACGAGCCGTCCGGACGCGGGGGCTCGGCGCACGTCCACGGCCTGACCGGTGGCGAGCGGCTTCGCGTGCGCGGCCCGCGCAACCACTTCGGGTTGGTGCCTTCGCCGCGCTACTTGTTCGTGGCGGGTGGCATCGGCATCACGCCGCTCGTGCCGATGCTGGCCGTGGCCGAGGCGGCGGGTGCCGAGTGGCGCCTGCTCTACGGCGGCCGCACCCGGGCGTCGATGGCCTTCGCCGCAGAACTGCGTGAACGCTACGGCGACCGCGTGGAACTCGTGCCGCAGGACGAACGCGGACTGCTCGACCTCGACGCGGCGCTGGCCGCGGCACCGGGCGCGGCCGTCTACTGCTGCGGCCCGGAACCGTTGCTGGCGGCCGTCGAGCAGCGGTGCGCGCCCGATTTGCTGCACGTCGAGCGGTTCACCGCGCTGCCCGACACCGGTCCGCGCGACGCCTTCGAGGTCGAGCTCGCCCAATCAGGCCGGACGCTGGAGGTACCGGCGGATCGCTCGATCCTGTCGGTGCTCGAAGAGTCCGGTGTGCCCGTGTTGTCCTCCTGCCAGGAGGGGACGTGCGGCACGTGTGAGACCGGCGTGCTCGCGGGAGTGCCGGACCACCGCGACTCCGTGCTCACCGGCCCGGAGCGCGAGGCGGGCGACGTGATGATGATCTGCGTGTCGCGCTGCGCCGGAGCGCGACTCGTTCTGGATCTGTGAATCCGCGGGTAGCGTGAGGCGATGACCCGGCAAGTCCCGGCGACGGGCACCTCCGTGACCAGCAAGGTGCTGGCGTTGCTCGAGGCTTTCACCCCGGACGCCGCGGACCTCAGCCTCAGCGAGCTGGCCCGGCGGTCGGGAGTTTCGCTGGCGACCGCGCACCGGCGCGCGGCCGAGCTCGTGGAGTGGGGTGCGCTGGAGCGAGACGCGGCCGGGCGCTACCGCATCGGGCTGCGGCTGTGGGAGGTCGCGTCACTCGCCCCGCGCGGGCTCGGGCTGCGTGACGCGGCGATGCCGTTCCTGGAGGACCTGTACGAGGTCACGCACGAAAACGTGCAGCTCGCCGTGCGCGAGGGCCTGGAGGTCGTGTTCGTCGAACGCATCGCCGGGCGCGACGCCGTGCCGGTCTGGACCCGCGTCGGCGGCCGGTTCGCCTTGCACGCCACGGGCGTCGGCCTCGTCCTGCTCGCCCACGCGCCCGCGGCCGTGCAGGAGGAGGTGCTCTGCGCGCCCCTGCACAGGTTCACCCCGAAAACCGTGTGCGATCCGGCCCGGCTGCGCCGCGCGCTCGCCGACGTCCGCAAACACGGCTACTCGGTCAGCGACGGCCAGGTCACCGTCGACGCCCTCTCCGTCGGCGCCCCGGTCTTCACCGCCGACGGCACGGTCGCGGCGGCAGTGTCCCTTGTGGTGCGTGCCGGCAGCACGCAGCCGGGAGCGTTGGCGCCCTTGGTGATGGCGGCCGCGCGCGGCATCTGCCGGGCACTGGCGGGCGGGCCGGCGCGGGTGTTCCCGGCCGGCCGCACCCGTCCGTGACCTACTGCGGCGGCGTGTCCGTCCAGCCCACGTCGACGCGGGCGGTGCCGGGCGGCGCGATGAGGTACTGCGCGCCGTCGGCGGTGACGTAGACGGAGGTGGCGTTGACGCGACCCGACGCGGGGTCGACGACGAGGCGCAGACCGTCCGGCGGGATCGTCAGGCCCTCCCCACCCGGCACACCGCCGAGCATGCCGACGCCCCGGTACTCGGAGATCGCCCGGAACGCCGCGGCCCGCACCGCCGGCGATGCCGGCAGTCGGCCGCGGTGAACGGACCGCCGCTCGTCCGCGCGCGCTGTGCGTCTCGGGCGTCGGCGATCCACGCCTTGAGCGCGGCCGGGTCGGTGGGCAGGGCGCGCAGCTGGGCGTAGGTCAGGTGCACGCCGACGAGCGAGAACGGCCGCGAGCCGGGCATCGGCATCGCCTTTCCGCCGGTCTTCGCGCCGCGGAACCACCAGTGCCCGTCGGGCTTGACCCAGTAGTCCGTGACGGCCGCGCCCGCGCCGGTCTCGGTGATCGTCACGTGCCAGTAGGTGCCGGTCGCGTCGGGCGAGCGCTCGGCGACGGTCGCGGCGGCGAGCAGCACCTGCTGCCCGGACTGGACGACAGGCGGCGCGGCGGGCGGGGCCGGGGCCGCAGCGCTGAACACGGCGACGGCGACGGCCGCGGCCGCGATGGCGCCGGTCCCCCCGGCCAGCCACGCCGTGCGCAGCCCCCGGGCCGGCCTCGCGGTGAGGCTGCGCACGGGCTCGCCGGCGAACCGGTCCTGCAACCGGCGTCGGCTCCGCGCCACGGCGGACGGGGTGGGGTTGCTCGGGTCGAGCCGCGTTTCGAGCTTCTGCAGGTCATTCATCGCGGGCCTCCTGGGCGAGGATCGAGGCGAGCTTCTGACGGGCGCGGTGCAACCGGGGCCGACCGTGCCGGGGGAGATGCCCCAGCGCCTGCGCGACGGAGGCCGCTTTTCAAATGGCTTCGTCGAGTTGCGCGAGCTCCACGAGCAGCAGCACGTCGCGTTCGCCGTGCGGGAGCTTCGCCAGCGCGGCCGCGAGCGTGCCGCGGGCCGTGATGGCCGTGACCACGCGGCTTTCGTGGCCCTCACCGGACGCTGGCGCGACCCCAGCCGCGTCAGCGCCCGATAGTGGCGCGCTTCCTTGCGGCGGTGCCCCGCCACCAGGTTCGTCGCGATGCCGAACAACCAGGGCCGCAGCTCGCCGCGCGTGGCGTCGAACTTCTGCCGCCGGTCGAACGCGATCAGGAACGTCTCCGCCGTGACGACTTCGGCGTCGCGCGAATCGAGCCGCGCCGCGACGTCGCGGTGGACGGCGGGGTAGTAGCGGTCGTGCACCTCGGTGAACGCGTCGGCTCCAGCCCGAACCGCGCGGCCAGCTCGGCGTCACCCACCGATGCCGTCATGTCTCTGCCTCTGTCACGCGGGGTCTCCTCCCGGTCGGGGACAGCTTTCACCACGTCTTCGCCGCATCGGGGAAACTTCTTCCCGAACGGGCGAGGAAGGTCAAAACGGTCCTGGTCAGCGGCGGCGCGGCCTAGGATCGGCGCGTGGAGCTTCCCGTGATGCCGCCCGTGCGGCCGATGCTCGCCAAGGCCGTGCACGAGGTCCCCAGGACCGAGGGGCTCTGGTTCGAGCCCAAGTGGGACGGGTTCCGCTGCGTCGTGTTCCGCGACGGCGCCGAGGTGGAGCTGGGCTCGCGCAACGACCGCCCGCTCACGCGCTACTTTCCCGAGCTGGTCGAGCTGCTGGGCGACGCGCTGCCGGAGAAGTGCGTGGTCGACGGCGAGATCGTGCTGGTCACGCCGCGGGGCCTGGACTTCGAGTCGCTGCAGCTGCGGCTGCACCCGGCTGCGAGCCGCGTGCGGAAGCTGGCCGAGGAGACGCCGGCGAGCTTCGTGGCGTTCGACCTGCTGGCCCTGGGCGACCGCGACCTCACGACCGAGCCGTTCAGCACGCGCCGGCGGATCCTGGAAGGCCTGCTCGGCGACAACCCGAGCGGCGGCCTGCAGCGCGTCCACCTGACCCCGCTGACCACGGATCCGGACACGGCGCAGGACTGGTTCACCCGCTTCGAGGGCGCGGGCTTCGACGGAGTGATGGCCAAGCCCGCCGACCAGCCGTACGAGCAGGACAAACGCGTGATGTGGAAGGTCAAGCACGAGCGCACGGCCGACTGCGTCGTCGCCGGGTTCCGCTGGCACAAGGACGGCCAGGGCGTCGGCTCGCTGCTGCTCGGCTTGTTCGACGACGCCGGCGCGCTGCACCACGTCGGCGTGGCCAGCAGCTTCACGGCCAAAAGGCGCCGTGAGCTGGTCGACGAGCTGGCGCCTCTGCGCGAGAACGCGCTGGCCGGCCACCCGTGGCGCACCTGGGCCGAGTACGAGCCCGAGCCCGGCCGCCGGCCGGGCGCGAACAGTCGCTGGGCGCCGCAGAAGGACCTGTCGTGGGAGGCGGTGCGGCCCGAGTGGGTCGCGGAGGTGCGCTACGAGCACCTGCAGGGCGGCCGGTTCCGCCACGGCGGGCGGCTCGTGCGCTTCCGCCCCGACCGTGATCCGGCTTCGTGCACGTACGCGCAGCTGGAGGAAGCGCCGCCGGCCGAGCTGGCGACGTTGTTCGGGGAGGCGAGATGAGCGGGTTGGTCCTGGAGCTCGACGGCGTCGAGCTGACGATCTCCAGCCCGGACAAGGTGTACTTCCCCGAGCGCGGCGAGACGAAGCTCGACCTCGTGCGCTACTACCAGGCCGTGGCCGGCCCGCTGCTCGACCGCCTCGGCGGCCGGCCCCTGCTGCTGGAGCGCTACCCGGACGGCGCCGGTGGCAAGAGCTGGTTCCAGAAGCGCGTGCCCAAGACCGCGCCCGAGTGGCTCACCACCACCGTCGTCTCCACACCCAACGGCACCACCAGCGACGCCCTCGTTGCCGCCGACCTCGCCCACGTCCTGTGGGCCGTGAACCAGGGCTGCCTCGGCTTCCACGTGTGGCCCAACCGCGCCGCGTCCCTCGACATCGCCGACGAGCTGCGCATCGACCTCGACCCGTCACCCGGCATCGGCTTCCCGCAGCTGCGTGACGCGGCGGTGCTCGTGCGCGAGTTCCTGACCGAGCTGGGCATCGAGGTCCACGTGAAGACCTCCGGCTCGCGCGGCCTGCACCTCTACGCCATCCTCGAAACCCGCTGGGACGGCTACCAGGTCCGCGCCGCCGCCGTCGCTCTCGCGCGGGCCCTCGAACGCCGCCACCCGGACCTCATCACGGCCCAGTGGTGGAAGGAAGAACGCGGCGCGCGCGTCTTCGTCGACTTCAACCAGAACGCCCCGCACAAGACGGTTTTCGGCGCTTGGTGCGTCCGTCCGCGGGTCGGCGGCCAGGTCTCCACGCCGATCTCGTGGGCGGACCTCGCCACCGTCAGCCCGGACACGCTCACGCTGACCTCCGTGCCCGCGCTCGTCGCCGAACACGGCGACCCCTGGGCCGGCGCGAACGACCGGCCGCAGTCGATCGAGCCGCTGCTGGAGCTGTCCCGCGCGGACCTCGCGTCGGGACTCATGGACGCACCCTGGCCGCCGGTGTACCCGAAGATGCCGGGCGAGCCGCCGCGCGTGGCGCCGAGCCGTGCGAAGAAAACCTGAGGCGCGTGGACATCGAGCCGTGCGAGGCCACCGATCCGGCTTTGCACACTCTCGTCGCCGCCATGACGGCCGAACTGGTCGCCGTTTACGGTCTGCCGCCGGACGCCCGCCCGTCCCCGCTGCCTCCCGGCACCCACTACCTGATGGGCACCGGCGGCGGCGTCGCGCTGGGTTGCTGCGCCGTTCAGCCCGAGGTCGAGGGGTGGTGCCTGCTCAACCGCATGTACGTCGCTCCGCCGGCTCGCGGGAGCGGGCTCGCCGCCGCTCTTCTGGCCGCTGCCGAGGATGTGGCCCGCCGGGCCGGCGCCACCGGAATTCGGCTCGAGACCGGCCTGCGGCAACCCGCGGCGATGCGGCTGTACGAGCGCAAGGGATACCGGCGCGTCGCCGCGTTCCCGCCGCACGAGAACGACCCGGAGAGCGTCTGTTACCAATCCGGCCAAAAGTAGGCCACCCCCACGCGGCAACGTAACCGTTGTCAAGAAGCCATTCGGCCGTGGCTGTGGTCGGATTGGTAACGATCGGCACAGTACGCCAAAGACCTCGCCGCTCACTCGAACGGCAGGTCGAAGGACAACTGATCGCCCCCGCCCGGCGGTGCGCCCGAGAGGGTCGCCGCGCAGTCCGGGCACGGCGTGACATCGCCGGTGCCCGGGGTCGTGAGGTCGATCGGCGTCCAGGTGCGCGATTCGCGTTCGCCGCAGACGGAGCGGCGGTAGCGCAGGTCGCCGGCGCGGGTCATGAGATGGGCGACGGGTGCGTCGTCCGGCAGGGCGCCGACGAGGTACCAGCGGGTCGCGGTGTGGACTGTGGGGATGGTCGCCATGGAACAGTCCTCCTGGGAGGCCGGTTCAGCTTCATTCCTTCGTCACAGCCATCTTCCGTCGCGATGCGGCGGATTTCGTGCGTTTCGCGGTGTTCGGCGTGGCGCGGTCAGTCCCCGAGGGACGGTTCGCCCTGGTCAGCCGCCGGTTCGTCGAGGTAACGCAAGATCCGCAGCAGGCCGCGTTCGTCGATCTTGTCGTCCTCGGCCACGCACTCGGTGAGGCGCCGCGTGACATCGTCGGCGTCGAGACCCGCGCCGATGAGCACCAGTTCGGTGCGGCGCGGACGTCCGGCGGGCCAGGCGGAGCGATCGAGCTGGATGAAGGCGCCCACGGTGTGCAGCCCGAACCGCGCGCGCGGCCCCAGGTCCACATGGCCCTTCACCCGGTAGAGGCCGGGCGGGCGCTGTTCCAGGAACGCGTGCAGCCGCCGCGGCGACAACGGGCGGTCGGCGGTGAAGGTGACGCTCTCGTAGGCCGCGTGGAGGTGCTGCGAGTGGTCGTGGTCGTCTTCGCGCAGGTCGTCGAAGGACAGCTGGCCGTAGCGCTCGCGGGGCTTCGGGTCGAAGAACAGCTGCGGGTCCACGCGGCCGTGGTCGGTCACCAGCACCGGCACCCCCGGCGCGAACTCCTCGACGGTGGCGGTCAGCTTGGCGAGTGCGTCGGACGTGACGCGGTCGGCCTTGTTGACCACGACCAGGTCGGCGATGCGCAGGTGGTCGGCCAGTTCGGGGTGGCGCTCACGGGTGCTCTCGAACTCCGCGGCGTCGACGACCTCGGCGAGGCCGCCGTAGCGGATGTCGGGGTTCTCGCTGGCGATCATCAGCCGCAGCAGGTCGCGCGGCTCGGCGATGCCGCTGGCCTCGACCACGATCACGTCGATGCCGGCTTCGGCGCTCGACAGCCGCCCGAGCATCGCGTCGAGCCCGCTCGCGTCGACGGCGCAGCAGAGACAGCCGTTGCCGAGCGAGACCATGGTGTCGACCTGGCCGGACACCGCGAGCGCGTCGATGTTCACGCTGCCGAAGTCGTTGACCACCACGCCGACCCGCGCGCCCTGGCGGTTGGCGAGCAGGTGGTTGAGCATCGTGGTCTTGCCCGAGCCGAGGAACCCCGCGACGAGGACCACCGGGATCCGCTGCCTGGCCACGATCACACCCTCCCGCCGTCGCGACGACCTTACCGTCAGGTGATCACGGAACTGCTTCCAGGTCGTGATCAATTTCCGGACACATTGCGCAAGGTCGAGGTGACGCATTTATTTCCGCGCCGCTCACCTGCGTCTATCGAATTATCGCGGTGCCGCCGACACATTCGGCGGTTGTCTTCAACCCCGCATCGGGTACGCTTCCCGGCTTGGCGAAACCACTGGGGCTACGGGGTTTTCGCCGTCGACTCGGATCAGCACCGAATGACGGAGGAACAGTGGGTCTTCCCTGCGTGTCGCGGGTTGTGCTTTCGAAGAGTGGAGTAGCCCGGTGACCGTTGCGTCCATGCGAGTGAGTTTCGACGCATCGTTACCGCCCGAGAGGGTGACAACCGTCGAATACGGCGAGGCCGAGGAATTCATCCGGCTCTGCCACGCGGAAGCCGCCGTGCCCGGCCTGCGGGTCGACGAGCGGCTGGCGCAGATCAAGGAGGAGATCGCCGAAACCGGTTCCTACCGGCACACCTACGCCGAACTGGCCCACGGCGCGCGCGTGGCGTGGCGCAACTCCGCGCGCTGCATCGGCCGGCTCTACTGGCGCGGCCTGCGCGTGCGCGACCGCCGCGATGTGCGCGACGCCGCGGGGGTCGCCGCCGAATGCGTCACGCACCTGCACGAAGCGACCCGCGGCGGCCGGCTCCGGCCCACGCTGACGGTGTTCGCACCGGACAGCCCCACCGCGCCGGGCCCGCGCATCCACAACGACCAGCTCATCCGCTACGCTGGCTACCGCCTCGAAGACGGCTCCGTGCTGGGCGATCCGCAGTACGTCGAGTTCACCGACACCGTGCGCGAGCTGGGCTGGCATGCACCCGAGCGGCGCGGTTCGTTCGACGTGCTGCCGCTGCTCGTCGAGGCGGAACCGGGTTCGCGACAGCTGTTCGGGCTGCCCGCCGACGCCGTGCTGGAGGTGCCGCTGACGCACCCGGACCACCGCTGGTTCGCCGGCCTCGGCCTGCGCTGGCACGCCGTGCCCGCCATCAGCAACATGCCGCTGGAAATCGGCGGCCTGCGCTACCGCGCGGCGCCATTCAACGGCTGGTACATGGCCACGGAGATCGGCGCGCGCAACCTCGCCGACGTCACGCGCTACAACCTGCTGCCTGTCATCGCCGGCCTCATGGGCCTGTCCACGGACGACGACCGCACGCTGTGGCGCGACCGCGCCTTGGTGGAGCTGACGTTGGCGGTGCAGCACTCGTTCGACCACGCGAGCGTCACCATCGCCGACCACCACTCTGAGTCGCAGCGGTTCCTCACGCACCTCGAACGAGAGGAGCGAGCGGGCCGCTCGTGCCCGGCCGACTGGAGCTGGGTCGTGCCACCGCTTTCCGGCGCGCAGACCCCGGTTTTCCACCGCTACTACGACGAACCCGACCCCGCGACGCGTCCGGCGTTCCTCCTGCCCGGCCAATGAGAACAGCCGTTCGGCGGATCTCGGCGAACTGGGGGCGCCGACGGTCCCCCGAAGGCGGACAATAGGGGCATGACCGCAGTGCTCGTCGCTCACGCAGGCAAGACCGGCGGCACCCGCGAGATCGCCGAGGTGGTCTCGGAAGAACTGCGCGCCCTCGGTCACACCGTGGACACCCGGGACGCGGCCGACGTCGCCGACGTCACCCCGTACACGGCCGTGGTCGTCGGCAGCGCGCTGTACTATTCGCGCTGGCGTCCGTCCGCGGTCCGTCTGCTGGAGCGCAACGTGGCGGCCTTGCGTGAGCGTCAGGTCTGGCTCTTCCACAGTGGCCCGTGCGGGCAGGCCGCCTCCCTGGTGCACGTGAGCCTTCCCGCATCCGTGGCGATCCTGGCGGCGAGCATCGACGCGGAACGCACCACGACCTTCGGCGGGCGGCTGGACCCAGCGCTCGTCCGGGGGGTTCTGCCGCGGCTGATGGCGCGCGGCTCCCGCGTCGGCGATTTCCGCGACTGGGCGCGGATTCGCTCGTGGGCCCGCGACGTCGGGAACCACGTGAGCTCGCACGTTTCTCTCTGAACACTTGCCGGTTTCATCGGTAACGATCACCTTCGTGACCTTCGCGCGCCCTGCTAAGGCCGTGCCAGAATCCGCGCAAAACCCTTGAATGCCACCAAAACCGCCAAACCACATCGGTTGCCCGGTCACTCACTCAGGTGTAGACCAACACCGGCGACACCTCGAAACTCACCAACGAGCAGGGGGACTCCGGTGCCGGATGCCACGGCGGGCAAGAAACCCAAACTCACCTCGGACCAGCGCAACGCGTTCATCGCCGCCTGGCTCGGGTGGACCATGGACGCGTTCGACTACTTCCTGGTCGTGTTCATCCTGGCGGACATCGCCAAGGACAAGTCCTTCGGCGCGACCGCGACGCAGCTCGCGTTCATCACCACGGCGACGCTGGTGATGCGGCCGGTGGGGGCGCTGGTGTTCGGGCTGTGGGCGGACCGCGTCGGGCGGCGGATCCCGTTGATGGTGGACGTGCTGCTGTACTCCGTCGCCGGTGTGCTCTGCGCGGTGGCGCCGAACTTCACCGTGTTGCTGATCCTGCGGTTCATCTACGGCATCGGCATGGGCGGCGAGTGGGGCCTGGGCGCGGCGCTGGCCATGGAGAAGATTCCGGTGCAGCGGCGCGGGTTCTTCTCGGGGGTGCTGCAGGCCGGTTACTCGAGCGGTTACCTGGTGGCCGCGCTGGCGTACCTGCTGTTTCACACCGCGCTCGACCTGGACTGGCGCTGGATCTTCGTGCTGAGCGTGTTCCCGGCGCTCATCAGCCTGCTGATCCGCGCGCGGGTCAAGGAATCCGAGGTGTGGGTGGCCGCGCAGGAGAAGATGCGGGTCACGCGCACGTCGGTGAAAGACGTGCTGCTCAACGCGAAGGTCATCCGCCGCTTTGCCTATTTGATCGTGCTGATGACAGCGTTCAACTGGCTCAGCCACGGCACCCAGGACGTCTATCCGACGTTCCTCAAGTCCACCGAACACGGCGGCGCCGGCCTGAGCGCCTCGACGAGCACGTGGATCGCCGTGATCTACAACATCGGCGCGATCATCGGCGGCCTCACGTTCGGCGCCCTGTCGGAACGCTTCGGGCGGCGCGTGACGATCGTCAGCGCCGCCGTGCTGGGCCTGCCGATCATCCCGATCTTCGCCTTCGACCACGGCGCGGGCATGCTGGCGCTCGGCTCGTTCCTCATGCAGATCATGGTGCAAGGCGCCTGGGGCGTCATCCCGGCCCACCTCACAGAAATGTCGCCCGACGCGATCCGCGGCTTCTACCCCGGCGTCACCTACCAGCTGGGCAACCTCCTGGCCGCGCTGAATCTGCCGATCCAGCAAGCCATCGCTCAGTCGCAAGGCTATTCGGCCGCTCTCTTGTGGACAGTCATCCCGGCGCTGGTCTGCGTCGCCGTCCTGACCGCCGTGGGCAAGGAAGCCAAGTCCATCCGCTTCGGCGCCGAGGCGGCGACCACCGCACCGGCGACGAGCGCGCAGTAGTTCAGGTCGGCTCCGCACTGCCCAGCCGCGTCCTGCCCAGCCCTGCTCGGCTCCGCCCTGCGTCGCCGTGCCCTGCCGGCCCTGTCCTGCCCCGTCCCGTCCCGTCCCGGCGCCGCCCCGCCCAGCCCTGCCCCGTCGCGGCTCCGCCCCGCCCAGCCCCGTACTGCCCAGCCCTGCTCGGCTCCGCCGTGCGTCGCCGTGTCCTGCCGGCCCTGCCCCGCCCTGCCCGGTCCCGGCGCCGCCCGCCCAGCCCTGCCCAGCCCCGTACTGCCCAGTCCTGCCCGGCTCCGCCCTGTGTCGCCGTGTCCTGCCCTGCCCTGCCCTGCCCTGCCCCGTCCCGGAGTCGCTCGCGGCTCACCCGCGGCCCGGCACCCGGGCGCACCCGCCGGTGCGGATCGTCGTGCTGATCCGCACCGGCGCACCGACGTCCGAGCGGCACACCCGGCCGGCATCACCACGCGTCCGAGCCCCACGGTGATCACACCCTCGCCCTCTCCACCCACCGCCTCGTCCCCGCCGACATTTACCTCCGCGTGCTTCCGGCCCGCGGACCGCCGATCGTCCTTCACCGCTTTGACCAGCAAGGTTGCCGACGATAGGCCGCCGATATATCGTGGGTATGTCGGCGATAGCACACGAAGGGATTTCTCATGACCAGGACAGCAGGCACCCACCACATGTTCAACGGCTTCGGCGGCCCACAAGACCCCCGCAACTTCGCCGGCCACCACCCCGCCCGCTTCGGCTTCACCCACCACGACGGCGAGCACCACGGCTTCGAGCGCCAAAACTTCGAACACCACGGCCCTGGCGCTCCCGACCACCTCGGCGGCCACCACGGCGGACCGCCCCGGGGCGGAGGCTTCGGCTTCACCCACCACGGCCCAGGCGCCCCGGGATTCGACCACCCCGGCGCGCACGGCAGGCACCACCCGGGCCTCGGCGGCCCGCACACCCCGGGCGAGTCTGCGCGATCCGGCTTCGAGCACCACGGCTTCGAACACCACGGCCCCAGCGCTCCCGGGTATTTCGGTGGGCCGGAAGGCTCAGGCGAGTTCGAGCAATTCGGCTTCGGCGAGCACCACGGCGTCGGCCACCACGGCCCTGGCGCCCCCGACCACTTCGGCGGCCACCACGGCCCTGCCACCCCCGACCACTTCGCCGGCCACCACGGCCCCGGCCACTTCGGCGACCCCGGCGACCCCTTCGGCTTCGCGCCCGACGCGGCGCGCGGGCCGGGCGGGTTCCCGCCGCCTCCGCCGATGCCGCCGGTTCCGCCGGGGCCCGGATTTCCCGGTGGCCCGGGCTTCGGCGGCTTCCAAGGCTTCCAAGGCTTCCAAGGCTTCCCAGGCGGTCCGCGCGCGTGGTTCGGCGACGGCCGCCAGTGGGGCGGCCGCGGTTCCCGCGGCCCGGCGCGGCCCGTGCGCCCGGCGGTACTCGCCTTGCTCGCCGAAGGCCCGATGCACGGTTACCAGCTCATGCAGGAAATCCGGCGCCGCTCGAACGAGGAGTGGCGCCCGAGTCCCGGCTCGATCTACCCGATCCTGCAGCAGCTGGAGGACGAGGGCTTCGTCCGCTCGGCCGAGGAGGGCGGCCGCCGCGTCGCGCAGCTGACCGAGGCGGGGCGCGAGCACGTCGCCGGCCGTGAGGAGGAGTTCGCGGCGCTGTGGGCCTCCCACGCTCCCGAAGACGACCCGGCCGCCGACCGCTTCGCCGCCCTGCACAAGCAACTCGGCGACCTCTGGGCCGCCGCGGGCCAGGTCGCGTACACCGGCACCGACTCCCAGGCCGCCGACATGCGCAAAATCCTGGCCGACGCGCGCCGCCGTCTCTACGCCCTCCTCGCCGAAGACCAGGACGACCCCGAAGACTGACCGGCACAGGGGCGCCGAGTCCACAGTGGGCTCGGCGCCCGCCCGTCACCCCGGCGGCGGGCAAGCTCGACCCGGGCTCGGCTTCCATTCACTCGTCCTGCGGCATCGACACGCGCCGCCGATGTGCCGTGCTCTGGGGCACGAGCACTCAGATTCGGCGGCGGCCAGTTCTGTTGCGCCGAAGCAAATGCGCGGCATTGAAGTACCGAATCATCCGCGCCGCAGCACCCAACCCGAATCACCCGGGGTCGATGCCCGGCGTCAAACTTCGGCGCCCCCTCAGGTCATCCGCCCCGGCGGTGGTTCCGGCTCCCACCCCAGATGCGCCGACACCACATCCGCCGCCGCGATCGTCCGGTGCCCCGCCTCCGCCAGCCGCGAACCGATCCGCGCATCCGGCGCCGAGATGTTCAACGCCGCCACCACCCGCCCCCGGAAGTCCCGCACCGGAGCCGACACACCGGACAGCCCGGGCTCGAACTCCTCCACCACCCGGGCAAACCCCTCGTCACGCGCGTGACGGATCGTGGTCCACAGAGTGGGCAGCGCGGGATGGCCGGGGAACCGCACGTAGAGCTCGTCAGGCGTCGCGTCGAACAGCAGGACGCGCCCGGCCGAGGTGCGGTCGGCCGGCACGCCGCGGCCCTCCCATTCGTGGACGCGGAACGAGTGTCCCGAAACCGAAAGCAGCGTCAGCACTTCGCGGTCGCGCAGCACGCACAGATGGCTCGTCTCCTCCAGGTCCGCCGACAGCGCGTGCATCACGGGCTCCGCGGCGCGCACCAGACGGTCCTCCGCACTGCGCGCGACCAGCGAAAACAGTCGACGGCCCATGCGGTAGCGGAGGGTGTCGGGGTCGCGCTCGACCACGCCCTCCAGCGCCAGCGCCTTGAGCGCGCGCGAGACCTGGCTCTTCTCGCGCCCGGTCAACGTGGCCAGCCGCACCACGCCGAGGCCGCCCGCGCGCTGGGCGTCGGCCGACGCCAGGGCCTCGAGCAGGTCGAGGTCTCGGCGCAGGCCGTGCCCGGACACTGTCATGGCCGAACCCTAAGCCGAGTTGGCCTGAGCGCAACACACGTTGCGATGTCCCGCGCACCCTTGTCGGCCCGCCCGGCGTGCTCGTAGCGTCGAATCCGATGAAGATCACCGCGATCACCCTCGACCACCTGCGCCTGCCGCTCGACCCCCCGCTGCACGCGGCGTGGGACCCCGAGCCACGGGGGCACTTCGACGCCACGATCGTGCGCGTCCACACCGACGAAGGCGTCACCGGCATCGGCTCCGGCGACACGATGGCGGGCTTCGAGGCCGTGGAGCACCTGTTCCTCGGCACCGACCCGCTCGACATCGTCCGCCACGTCAAAGCCATCGAGACGGCCAACTTCCACGGCGGCCGCTACTGGCCGCTCGAAGCCGCGCTCTGGGACGTGATCGGCCAGGTCGCCGGCCTGCCTGTCGCCACGCTCTTCGGGAACGCCGCGCAGTCGCTGCCCGTCTACGCGTCCTCGGCGGAGCTCAAGCCGCCGGCCGAACGCGTCGAAGCAGCGCAGCAGGCCCGTGAAGAAGGCTTCCGCGCGCTCAAGATCCGCATCGATCGCGACCGCGCCGAGGAAGGCGTCGAGACCGTCGCCGCCGTGCGTGATGCGCTCGGTTCGAATTTTCACATCATGGTGGATCTCAACCAGTCGTGGCGCATGGCCGGCGACACCGCGCCCGCCGCGGACCTCGCCGCGACCCGCCGGCTCGTGCGCCGCCTGGCCGAACTCGACGTGTTCTGGGTCGAGGAACCCTTGCCCTACGCCGATGTCGAGGGTTTTCGCACCCTGCGTTCGGAAAACCCCGGGCTTCGCATCGCCGCGGGAGAAATGCACCACTCGGTGCCCGACTTGTTGTCCTATCTCGAACAGGACGTGCTCGATATCTACCAGATGGACGCCGTTCTCGCGGTGGGAATGCACCGCGCCCGCACACTCGCCGAGGTGGCGGAATTCAAACATCGCGCGTTCACCCCGCACAGCTGGACCAACGGCATCGGCCTGCTCGCAAACCTGGCGCTCGCGGCGGGCGTCGGCGCCGGCCCGTACCTGGAGTTCCCGTACGACCCACCGGGCTGGACTCCGGAACGACGCGACTTCATGCTGGCCGAACCCCTGAAGATCACCGCGGGCGGCGAGCTCGCCGTGCCACGACGACCCGGGCTCGGCGTCGAACTCGACGAGGAGGCGGTGGACCGGTGGCGGATCTGACGCACGAAGACCGGCCGGCCGCGGCGCGGAACCTGACTCCCGAGACCAGGCCGTTCATCGACGGCGGGTTCGTGGAGCCGTTGTCCGGCAACACTTTCCCGTCCACCTCGCCCCGCGACGGCCGCGTGCTGGCCCACGTCGCCGACTGCGGCACCGCCGACGTCGACCGCGCTGTGCGAGCCGCCCGCGAGGCCTTCGAAGACGGCCGCCGGCGCGAACTCCCACCGCGCGACCGCAACCGCGTCCTCCTGCGCTGGGTCGAACTGAACCAGGACCACGCCGACGAGCTCGCCCTGCTCGACGCCATCGAAATGGGCAAACCGATCGCCGAGGCGCTGCGCATCGACGTCGCCAAGACAGCGGAAACCCTTGCCTGGTACGCCGAAACCGTCGACAAGACCTACGACGAGGTCGCGCCCACACCCGGCCACGCCCTCGCCCTGATCACCCGCGAGCCGCTCGGCGTCGTGGGCGCCGTCGTGCCGTGGAACTACGCGCTGCTCATCGCGTCGTGGAAGCTCGGCCCGGCGCCGGCCACCGGCAACTCCGTGGTGCTCAGGCCCGCGGAGCAGACGTCGCTGGCCCCGCTCGTGCTCGCGCGGCTCGCCACCGAGGCCGGCCTGCCCGACGGGATGCTCAACGTCGTTCCCGGCCGCGGCGAGGTCACCGGGCAGGCACTCGGCCGGCACCCCGACGTCGACAAGATCGCGTTCACCGGCTCACCCGAAGTGGCGCGACGGTTCCAGGTCTGCGCGGGGGAGTCCAACCGCAAGCAGGTCGCCGTGGAGGCCGGCGGCAAGCCGCCGCAGCTGATCCTGCGTGACGCGGACCTGCCGGCCGCCGCTTCCGCCGTGGCGTGGAGCATCTTCTACAACGCCGGACAGACCTGCAACGCCGGCTCGCGCGTGATCGTGCCGGCGGAGCCGAAGGACGGTGGTGCTGCGCGCAAATCGCGTGCTCACCGAGACCGGCGGCAGCTACGTCGAGCTGACGGTGCTCCACGACGGCCGCCTAGCCGACGACACCGATTATGGTCCCGTCGCCTCAGCCTGGACGCGCGACGTCACCACGGCCCACCGCGTTGCGAAGCAGCTTCGCGCGGGCACAGTGTGGGTGAACACGTTCGACGCGAGCGACGTCATCACCCCGTTCGGCGGTTCAAAGCGACCGACGCGGGGCGCGACAAGTCGCTGCACGCGCTCGATGCGCACACAGCGCTGAAACCACCTGGCCCGACCTCGCCTGAGTTGTCGACTTGTCCACCTCTTTCGGGAAAGGGGCACGCGTGGTGCGGACCGAGTTCGGACCTGGCTTCGTCGAACGGCTGCCGGAGTTCGCCGCCGAGCTGGGCGGGTCGCGGGTCTTCGTGGTGACCGACCGCGGCCTGCGCGCGACGGGCATCGTCGGCCGCGTCGAGAGGATCTTCGCCGCGGCCGGCGTCGAGTGCCTTGTGCACGAAGACATCGGCCCCAACCCCGCGACGACCGAGCTCGACCGCGGCGCCGCCCGCCTGCGCGAATACGGGGCTGCCGTGGTGATCGCCCTCGGCGGCGGGTCCGCTTTGGATGCGGCCAAGGGCATCTCGCTGCTGGCCGGCAACCCCGGCTCGCTCGCCGCCGACGCCGACACGCTGTGGTCCGCTTCGGACGGACTGCCGATCGTCGCCGTGCCGACGACGTCGGGCACCGGCGCGGAAACCAACGGTTTCGGCGTGGTGGAAGACACCCGCTTGTGCCGGAAAGTCTACATCGGACACGATTCGGTCCGGCCGCGGATCGCCGTGCTCGACCCGGAGCTCACGCTCGGCCTCCCCGCCCCGATCAGCGCCGCCACCGGCCTCGACGCCCTCGTCCACGGCGTCGAGTCCCTCGCCTCCCGCGGCGCCGACGCGGTGTCGACCGCCGACGCTGCCCGCGCTGTCGCGCTCGTCGGCGTCTGGCTCCCGATCGCCTACCGCGACGGCGCCAACCTGGAGGCCCGCTCCCAGCTCATGCTCGGCGCGCACCTCGCCGGCCAGGCCTTGACGCGCTCCGGCCTCGGCCTGGTCCACGGCCTCGGCCACGCCATCACCGCCCGCACCGGCACCCCGCACGGCGTCGCGCTGGCCGCCGTGCTGGAGGAGGTCATGACCTACACGGCCCCCTTCGCGGCCGCCGCCTACGCCACCGTCGCCGAATCCCTCCGCGCCCCCACCGCGGTCGACGCCGTCCGCGCGATCTCCATGGCTGTCGACCTCAAACGCCCGCTGCGCGCCTTCGGCCTCACCCGTGCCGACCTGCCCGCGGTGGCCTCGGCCGCCCTGGCTGACGCGGTGACGAAAACGCGCCTCGCTCACCGCGGCAAGACGAGGTCGAGCAGCTGCTCGCCTCCGTCTACTGAGGATAAGTCGATGGGTCCGAACCGCCGGTCCCATTCACCCGGCAGCTACGCGAGGTTCTGCCTGGGCGACGTACGCCTCGGGCCCATCGCGACGCGGTGCCTCGGCGTGCGCGGCCAGGCCCTTGACCGGGACGCTTTCGCGTCCTGGACCGGGCCGTCGCCATCGGCCTACGCCCGCGCGTGGCCGGCGTCTCCGCCTCCGTCTGCTGAGGACAAAGAGAAACGCCGGACCCCACCAGGGGCTCGGCGTTTCCCAACACCAACCTCAGCGCTTCAACCCGTGCTCGATCGCCTCCACGATCCGCGGCCGCAGGTCCGCCACGCTGACGATCGCGTCCACCGAGCCGACCTCCACCGCGCGCTGGATGCTGTGCACGCGGTCGAACTCGGCGGCCACCTCGCCCAGCTTCTCGGCGCGCACGGACGACTGCACCTCCGCCAGCTCGGCCGCGCAGGCCGCGCGCTCGGCGCCGTTCAGCTCACCCAGCCGCGCCTGCAGCGAGGAGACCCGCGGGTCGTTAGCCGTGCGCGTGGTGACCTCGCCCGAGAACACCACCGCGGCGGCCGGTGCGCCGCCCAGCACGGAAGCGAAGGAGCCCTCCAGGGCGAGCACCGTCATGTTCGGGTTGAGCGCCTTGGAGAACACCACGAACGCCCCGCCGTGGTAGCGGGAGATCACGGTGAAGACGATCGGGCCGTCGAAGTTGACGATCGCGCGGCCGATCTCGGCGCCGTACTCCAGCTGGAGCTTGCGCATGGACTCCGGGGAGCCGTCGAAGCCCGACAGGTTCGCCAGCACCACCAGCGGACGGTTGCCGCTGGCGGAGTTGATGGCGCGGGCGGCCTTCTTGGACGAGCGCGGGAACAGGGTGCCCGCGGTGTAGGTGTCCGGGCCGTCGGTGGGCGGGAAGCCGCGGCGCGGCACCGAGCGCGACTCGATGCCGAGCAGGCACACGGGGTGCCCGCCGATGTGCACGTCCTGCACGGCCGCCGTGTCCGCGTCGGCCATGCCGGCCCAGCGCTCCAGCACCGGGTGGTCCTGGTCGGACAGTGCGCGCATCACCGTGCGGATGTCGAACGGCTTCTTCCGGTCCGGGTTGTGCTCGGTCGAGAAGATCTGGCCCACCGTGGAGAAGTCGCTGCCGACGATCGCGTGCGGGAAGTCCGACACGTCGCGGTTCACCGGGTCCGACGTCGCCGCCGCGCGCGGGCCGGGTTCGCCCGGGACCACGTAGGTGTGGTCGTAGTGGGACATCAGCACGTCGCGCGCGCCCGCCAGGTTCGGCGCCCAGTACTGCGCCTGGCCGTTGGGGCCCATCACGCGGTCGTAGCCGCCGATGCCGAAGTTGTCCTCGGCCGACACGCCACCGGAGAAGTCGAGCGACTGCTTGCCCGTGAGCACCATCGCGGAATCCGGCGTCATGACCAGGATTCCCTTGGTGTGCATGAGCATCGTCGCTTCGGCGTTCCAGTACGGCTGTGCGCCGACGGTGATGCCGGCGACGACGATGTTGATCTCGCCGCCCGCCTGCGTGAACTCGACGATCCGCTTCAGCGCGGCCGCCACCCAGTCCATGTTCTCCACGCCGGAGTCCATGGAGATCTTGGCCCCGGCCGACAGCGCGAACCACTCCAGCGGCACCTGCATCCGCTCGGCGAGGTCCAGCGCGGCGATCACCCGCGCGCATTCCGGCTCCGCGAGCGCGCCGAGGGACTTCGTCGGGTCGCCCAGCAGCACCACGCGCTCGAGCCCCTCGGGCACCCGCGCGGTCGGCGTGGAGACGACACCCGCGACGATCCCGGCCTTGTTGCGGCCCTTCGGCCGGTCGACCGGCACCAGGGCACCGGCGTCGTCGAGGTCGTGCTCGGTGAACGTGCCCTCGCCGGCCAGCATGTCGGTGAGCTCGTACGGGTAGACGGTGTCGCGGCGAGCCGCGCGCAGCACCTTCTGGCGGTAGTCGTCCAGCGGCTGCACCGGTTCGCGCGAAGGCTCCCCGACTGTCAGCCGGACGCCGGAGCCGACCTCGTTGCGGATCGTCACCGCCAGCTCGGTCAGCTCGCCCGTCTCCGGGTTGCGCCGCCGCGCCAGGAACTGGATCTCCTCCAGGCCCGCGCCCGCCGTCGACGGCAGCACCCGCTGGGCGAGCAGGTTCAGCTCGTCCATGGTGAGGTCGCTCGGCGGCCACACGTAGACGACGATCCGGTTGGTGTCGAAGCGTTTCCGGGCCGGGCGCTGCGCCTGCACGTTGCGGATCGCGTCGAGGCACGCGGCCAGCGTGTCCTCGGCCGCGGGCAGCGACACGAGCCGGCCGTCGGCCTCGCGCAGCGGCGTCAGGTCGCGCACCTGCGCCATCGCGACGAGGCGCTCGTCGGCCGGGTTGGCCTGCGCGACGCACTTGAACAGGTACACCTCTTCGTCGGCCGAAGGCAGGCGCGTGAGGTCGAACTCCTGCAGCCGTTCCAGCTGCATCCGCTCGGCCACGCGCGGGTGCAGGCCGCGGATCAGCCGGTCTTCCGCGAAGCCATCGGCGCCGCGGCGGAAAGTGAAGTGGTGGTGCATCACAGCTCCGCCGCCTCCGGCGACGGTGGTGGTGATGCGCGTGATCGCCTCCGGCAGCGGCTGCGCGGCGATGACCTCGCCCAGACGCGCGGCCATCGCGTCGGAGTCGGGCTGGTCGGCCCACGTCACGTAGATGTCGGCCACCGCGTAGGTGTCGGCGTCGCTCGCCAGCTCACCCGCGGCGTGGACGGCGGCGGGCAGCCGCGCGAAGTCCACGGCCGTGGTGACCACTCGCGCGGGCTCGGCGTGCTCCGCGGTGACGAACACACACTCGGCGACTTCGCGCCGTTCGATTTCGGACAGGCTCTTGTTGCCGTAGTAACGTCGGGTGAGAACTTCCAGCAGCGGCGCGGGATCCGTGCCCGGCCGGCCGATGCGCTGGCCGAGCAGCCGCACCAGCGGCTCGGAGCTCGACACCATGCCGGCGATGAGCTCCGCGCGGTCCGCCGCGTCCGGGTTGCGGTCGAGGTGCTTGAGGCTCTGGCGGACCTCGGCGTAGACCTCGGCGCGGGCGCGGCGCAGCAGCGGCTGGGCGAACCAGCGGAACACCACCCCGCGCGCGAAGTCGCTCACGGCGGGGTGACGCACCTGCGTGGCGGCCACGAGGTGCTCCAGCGCCAGGCCGGCCTCCTCGCGCAGGTCGCCGGTGGGCGGCGCCTCCGTGAGCCACTGCCGCAGCAGCGCCGTGACGATCGCGACGTCCGACGAAGCCCGTTGCTGGGCCAGGAAAATGCGGAAGACCGCCTCCTCCAGCTCCGGCGTGCGCTCCAGGTCGGCCACGCCGTAGTGGCCGAGCACGCGGCGCAGCCGGGCCTGGAACGTCTCGGGCAGCCCGGCGCGCTCCACGTCGAGGCTCTGCAGGTATGTGTGGAAGTACTCGCGGGCGCTGTGCACCGGGCTCGCCGGGCTGACGTCTTCGCCCGCCGGCTTGTTGCGCGTGAGCTCCGACAGGTCGGCGAACACGCCCAGCAGCTCCACCTCGCCCGCCAGCGGCCGGGTCGTACCTTGCTCAGCGCGCGCGGTGAGGTAGCCGGCGAGCGTGCGGCGCTGGTCGTGCGGGTCCACGTCGAATCCGAGCAACAGGCCGCGCAGGTCCTGCAGTCCGCGGGCCGCGCGGTCGGCGGCGGAGGTGGCCGTGGGCTCGGCGGGCAGCTCGATTTCCACGGTCTCGCCGGCGTCGGCGGTTTCCTCTGCCTCGTCCTCGTCGGCCAGCGGCTCGAGGCGCATCAGCGCGGCGCCGGTCTCGACCTGGCTGCCGACCGACACGGGCAGCTCCCGCACGCGAGCACGGAACGGCGCGCGCAGCACCGTCTCCATCTTCATGCTCTCCAGCACGAGGATCGGGGCGCCGATGTCCACCTCGTCGCCGATCGACAGCGGCGTCGCGACCACCAGCGCGGGCGCGGGGGAGCGCACGACACCGCCCTCGTCGCGGCTCACGCGGTGGGTGACGCCGTCGACCTCGACCAGGTGGATCGGGCCGTGCGTGGCGGCCACGAGGCGGAACCGCGTGCCGTTCACGGTGATCTGGCCGCTGTGGGAGTCGAAGCGCTCGATCTCGACGTCGGCCGGGTGCACGTCGCCGCCGCCGCTGATGCCGACGCGGAAGCGCTTCGGCCCGATGCGCGCCACGCTCACGCGATACGCGACGCCGCGCAGCTTCAGGTCGAGCGGACGGCCGCTCTCGAACTGCACCTGCGGACGGCCGCCGTGCGCGGTCGACAGCAGCCGGACGCGGGCGATCTCTTCCTCGTCCTCGTAGGCCTCGATGGCCGCGGCGGCGAGCGCGATCGCGGAGTGCTTGCTGGTGACCAGGCGGCCTTCGGAGCGGACGCGGTCGATCCAGCCGGTGTCGGCGCTGGCGTCGATGACTTCGGGCTGGTCGAGCAGGTCGAGCACGAAGCTCTTGTTGGTGGCGCCGCCCTCGATGATCACGGTCGTCTCGGACATCGCGCGACGCAGACGGGCGAGCGCCTGGTCGCGGTCACGGCCGTAGGCGATGATCTTGGCGATCATCGAGTCGAAGTCGGCGGGGATCGTGTCGCCTTCGCTCACGCCGGTGTCGACGCGGATGCCCGGGCCGGCCGGCAGCAGCAGCCGCGCGATGTGTCCTGGCGAGGGGGCGAAGTCGCGGTCGGGGTCCTCGGCGTTGAGCCGCGCCTCCACGGCGTGGCCGAGCTCGGCGGGCTGCTCGCCTTCGAGCTTGCCGCCCGACGCGACGTGCAGCTGCAGCCGCACCAGATCCGTGCCGGTGGTGATCTCCGTGATCGGGTGCTCCACCTGCAGGCGGGTGTTCACCTCGAGGAAGGCGAACAGCTTCTCGCCCGGGTGGTAGAGGAACTCGACGGTGCACGCGCCGCGGTAGCCGACCTTGACCGCGAGCCGCTCGGCCGAGGACTTCAGCTCGGCCGTCTGCTCCGGCGAGAGGACCGGCGACGACGACTCTTCGATGATCTTCTGGTTGCGCCGCTGGACGGAACAGTCGCGCACGCCCAGCGCCCACGCCGTCTCGCCGTCGGAGATCACCTGGACCTCGACGTGGCGGGCGCCTGTGACCAGGCGCTCCAGGAACACGATGCCGCTGCCGAACGCGCGCAGTGCCTCCTGGCTGGTGCGCTCGTAGGCGTCGGTGAGCTCGTCGGCCGAGGACACCTTGCGGATGCCGCGCCCGCCGCCGCCCGCGGTGGCCTTGAGCATGAGCGGGTAGCCGATCTTGTCACCGGCCGCCAGCGCGTCTTCGAGCGTCGCGACCTCGCCGCGGCTCCACGGCGCCACGGGGACGCCGACCTCCTCGGCGATCAGCTTCGCGCCGATCTTGTCACCGAGCCGGCGCATGGCCTCAGCGCTCGGCCCGATGAAGGTCACCCCCACCTTCTCGCACAGCTGGGCGAACGCCGGGTCCTCGGCGACGAAGCCCCAGCCGACCCACGCGGCGTCGGCCTTCGTCTCGACCAGGGCCTTCTCCAGCTTGGCGAGATCGAGGTACGGGCGCGCCGAGGCCGGCCCGAGCGAGTAGGCCACGTCGGCCTCCCGCACGAACGTCGCGGACCGATCCGCGTCCGTGTAGAGGGCGACCGTCTCGATCCGTGTACCGGTCTCCGCGGAAAGATCTCGGACAGCGTGGATCAACCGCATTGCGGCTTCCCCGCGGTTCACGATGGCGACACGACTGAACACCGGACTGAGCCTCCCAAGTACCCACGCGCAGCAGGCGACGTCCGTGTCCGGATCGTCGCCTGTCTTCGCTTACACCCTGCTCCCTTACCGGCGGGTACACCAATGTCGTGCATGGCGCATGCCGGAGCCGCTGCATTGTGGGAACCCGCCAAAAAGTTGCCCAGGCCACACCGCCGGGGACACGTTTCGCGCGAGGTCTGCCACAAACCACCCGACAAACGTACGGCGCGCGGGCTGGGGAAACCGCGAGAGTGCGGAGCGTGGCCGAGGTTGTCGCCGGGACGGTGCGTGATCGTCACCGGTTGTTCAACCTTCCGATGTGGTTTGACTCCGAATAGTTCGACATCTTACTATTTTTCTGTGGATGGCCGCTTGAGGAGGTCGGGATGAATCAGCCGGTACTGGTCCGGGGTGGTGAAGCCGAGGTGCTGGGCGTCGCACCGAACCGGACGTGGCTGCTCGCGGACGCCGCCGACACCGGCGGCGTGATGAACGTGGTACGGACGACGCTGGGGCCGGGTGTGGACGGTCCGCCGCCGCACTTCCACCGGCTCGCGCCGGAGATGTTCTACCTGCTCGACGGTCGCCTTCGCGTCCTCGTCGGCGACGAGGTGGTGGTCTTGACCGCCGGCGACTACCTGCTCGTGCCTCCGGGTGTGGTGCACGCTTGGGGCACCTTGGCCGAGTCTGGCGCTGACGTGCTGATCGTCAAGGCGCCGGGCGAGAACCGCTTCGACTACTTCCGCCTGGGCGACCGCATCCGGCGAGGTGCGGCGGATCCCGCGGAGGTCCTGGCCACGCAGGAGGAGTTCGACAACCACTTCACGGTGAGTCCGGTGTGGACGCGGCTCTTGGCGGGGGAGCCGGAGCGCGCTGCGGTGGTGGATTTTCCGGGAGTCGCGGTGGATTGGTCACCTGGTGGTATGGAGGATTGACGGGGCGCGTGCCGGTGCGCTTCGCCTGCGGTGATGCCGGCGGTCTTGGGCTGTGGATTTCGGGCCTCGGGCCTCGGGGATCGGTCTTCGGGTCCGGCCGGTGTGGCTTGGGCCTTCCGGGTTTGAGGCTCGGACATTTGGCTCGGACCTCGGGCTGTGAGTCTTGAACTTCTTGCCCGAGCCCGGTGTGGCCCCGAATCTCCGGGCTTCGGATTGCGGCGTGTGGGCTGCGGGGGCGCTGGCCGGCGTGTGCTGAGCGGCAGACCTCGCTGCGGCGCTATCAGCCGGCCCGGCGGGCCGGCTGATAGCGCCGCGGGCAGGGCTGACGGTCGTGCGGGTGATGCTGCGTTCTCTCGGCTGAGCTGGGGCTCGTTATCGCGCGTTGGCTGAGGCCCGGACCGCGCTGTGGTGCGATCGGCCTGCCTGCCTGCCTGACTTGGCTGCACAGTGGTGCGGGCAAGGCTGCGGGCCGTGCGGGTGGTGCCGCGTTTCTTGGCCGAGTGGGCGCTCGCTATCGCGCGTTGGTCGAGGCCTGGACCTCGTCGTGGTGCGAGTGGCCTGCCTGTCTTAGCTGTCCGGTGGTGCGGGCAGGGCTGGAGGCTGTGCGGGTGGTGCCGCGTTTTCTTGGCCGAGTTGCGGCTCGCTATCGCGCGTTGGCCGAGCCTCGGACCGCGCTGTGGCGCGATCGGCCCGCCTGCCTGACTTGGCCGCCCGGTGGTGCGCGCAGGGCTCCGGGCCGTGCCGGTGGTGCCGCGTTTTCTTAGCTGAGCTGGGCTCAGTAAGGCGCATTGACCGAGCTCCGGACCGCACTGTGGCGCGATCGGCCGGCCTGGCCGGCCGCGGACTGAGCGGAGTAGCGGGTTGACCCTCTCGGCCGAGGCTTTCCGCACATTTGTGTGCCGGCCGGTCCGGTTTCCCTCGTTTTCGACCGGTTGTCCAGTGACTCTTGACACACCTCGCCGACCCCCATACGTTCGCTGGTAATCGATTTCTCGAACGGTGGGATCGAGGGGGATGGGCGACGACGGCGTCGCGCTGGTCGAGCTGGCCGGCGTCAGCAAGACCTACGGCGGAGTGCGTGCAGTTCGTTCGGTGGATTTCACCGTGTGGGCGGGGGAGGTGCACGCGCTCCTCGGGGAGAACGGGGCGGGCAAGTCCACCCTGATGAAAGTTCTCTCCGGAGAGGTGGCCGCCGAGGAGGGGGTGATCCGGATCGGCGGGGTGCCGGTCCGGTTCGCCCGCCCGGCCGACGCGCAGCGGGCCGGCGTCGCGATGATCCACCAGGAGCTCGACCTCGTGCCGGCGCTTTCCGTGGCGGAGAACGTGTTCCTCGGCCGCGAGCCGCACACCCGCTACGGCGTGCTCGACCGCAAGCGGATGGTCCGCGCCACCCGGGCCCTGCTCGAACAGTCCGGTGTGGACCTCGACGCCACCATGCCGGTCGAGCGGTTGCGCACCGGCGAACAACAATTGGTGACAATCGCGAAAGCGCTGTCGCTGAACGCACAGATCCTGATCATGGACGAACCGACCTCGGCGCTTTCCCCCCGCGAAGTCGAGCGGTTGTTCACAGTGATCGACCAGTTGCGCACAGCCGGTGTGGCCCTGGTGTACATCTCCCACCGCATGGAAGAAATCGGACGTGTCGCGGACCGGGCGACGGTGCTGCGCAACGGCGAGGTCGTCGCCGAGTTCGCCGCGCGCGAGCTGACGGCGTCGCAGGTCGCCGAAGCGATGGTGGGCCGGCCGGTGCAGCAGATGTTCACGACCGACACCAAGCCGTCCGAAGAGGAACACGTTTTGGTGGTGGACGAACTTGTTGTCACACCGAAGGCCGGCCGCCGTGAACCCGCGGGGGTCAGCCTGAGTGTCGGTGCCGGCGAGATCGTCGGGGTCGCCGGGCTGCTCGGCTCAGGACGCACCGAGCTCCTCGAAACCCTCTACGGCGCGTCCCCCGGAACCATCACCAGTGGCCGAATTCGGCTCAACGGTGGGGAATACCGGCCGCGATCCCCGCGAGACGCGCTCCGCAACGGCGTGGCCTTCGTCCCCGAGGACCGCCGGATCTCCGGGCTCTCGCTGGACCACTCGATCCTCGCCAACACCGTCCTCTCCGTCGTCGACGCCCTCGCCCGCTTCGGCATCGTCTCCGCCGGCCGAGAGCGCGAAACCGCGCACAACTCGGCCGAACAGCTCGATGTCAAACTTCGCACACTGGCCGACCCGGTCGGCGCGTTGTCCGGAGGTAATCAGCAAAAGGTGGTTCTCGGACGCGCTTTGCTCACAAAACCACAACTGCTGTTACTCGACGAACCAACCCGAGGAGTAGACGTCGGCGCGAAGGCCGAGATCTACCGGATCTTGGGAGAAGTCGCACAGACCGGGGTGGGAATCTTGCTCGCGTCGTCCGAGCCAGCCGAGCTCGTGGGAGTCTGCGACCGCGTGGTAGTGCTGCGCGGCGGCAAGTCCGTGCACGAGCTCGACACCGCCCTCGCCGGCGAAGGCGAGCTGCTCGCCGCGTCGATGGGCGACGTCCGGTGACCGGCCGCAGGGTGCTCGCCACGCTGTTCCGGTTCCAGAGCGTCTTCGGGCTCGTCGTGGTGTTCGCCCCCGCGATCGTGTTCTCACCCTCGAACGACGGCGACCTCGTGTTCCTCGGCGCCGACAACCTGCTCAACGTCGTCCGCGCCATCTCCGAGATCGGCATCCTCGCCGTTGGCATGACGCTGGTGATCCTCGTCGGCGGCATCGACCTGTCCGTGGGCTCGGTGGTGGGCCTGGCGAGCGTCGGCATCGCCGAGCTGCTCACCACGAACGACTGGGCACTCGTCCCAGCCGTGCTCGCGATCCTCGCACTGGGCCTGGGTTTCGGCCTGGTCCAAGGGGTCGCGAGCGCACGGTTCCGCATCCAGTCGTTCATCGTCACCCTCGCCGGCATGCAGATCGCCCGCGGGCTCGCGCGCATGTGGTCCGGTGGCGAAGGCGTGTCGATCACCTACGGCGACGGCCCCGTCCAGGCGCCGGTCCCGTTCTCGCTGCTGGGGGAGCGGACGTTCAACGGCACCGTGCCGATCCCCGCGCTCATCTTCGTCGTGGTCGCCGCCCTCGCCATGGTGCTGCTGCGGGTGAGCGCCTTCTCCCGGCACATCTACGCGATCGGCGGCAACGAAAAGGCCGCGCGGCTCTCCGGCGTGCCCGTGGTGCGGGTGAAGGTGCTCGTGTTCGGCATCTGCGGCCTGCTCGCCGCGCTCGCCGGCATCGTCCACGCGGGACAGCTGAACTTCGGCGGCCCCAACGACGGCAACGGCTACGAGCTCAACGCCATCGCCGCCGTCGTCATCGGCGGCACCACCCTCTCGGGCGGGCGCGGGACCGTGCTCGGCACCGTGGCGGGCGCGCTGCTCGTCGGCGTGCTCGACAACATCCTCCAGCTCAACAACATCGACTCGAACGTGCAGCTGATCGTGGTCGGCGTGGTGATCGTGTTCGCCGCCGGACTGCAACGACTGCGTCCGGGCCGCGCGCAGGCCGGGCCGTAGGGGCGTTCGCCAGGGAAGGGGAGCTCACATGTCCACCACCACTCGCCGCGGGCTGGCGCTCGCGGTCGCCGGGGTCGCGTTCGTGGCCACGGCCTGCGGCACCACGCACGAGAACGCGCCCGGGGCGTCGTCCGGCGCCGGGCCCGCCACGCAGGCGTGCAAGGGGCCGGGCGGGAAGTTCACCATCGGCATGAGCCAGGCCAACCTCGGCGAGCCCTACCGCGTGCGCATGGACGACGACATCCGCAAAGCGGCCGCGTCGATCCCGCAGTTCACGGTCAACTTCGCCGACGCCGCGCAGGACAACTCGAAACAGGTGGAGCAGGTCAGCACATTCCTCACGCAGAAGATCGACCTGCTGATCATCAGCCCCAACGAGGCGACGCCGCTCACCAGCGTCGTGAAGAAGGCCTACGACCAGGGCATTCCGGTGCTGGTGCTCGACCGCAAAGTGGACGGTGAGGCATACACGTCGTTCATCGGCGCGGACAATGTGGACATCGGGCGCCAGGCCGGCCAGTACTTCAAGCAGCACCTCCTGCCGCAGGGCGGGAAGATCGTGGAGCTGAAGGGCCTCGCGGGTTCGACGCCGGCGAAGGAACGCGCCGACGGCTTCAACGAGGGCATCGCGGGCTCGGGCATCACGATCGTCGGCACGGCCGACGCCGACTGGCTGCGCGACAAGGGCCAGCAGCAGGCCGACGCGCTGCTCAAGGCCCACCCCGACGCGCAGGCGATCTTCTCCGAGAACGACCCGATGGCCGAAGGCGCGCGGCTCGCCGCGCAGAACGCGGGCAAGGCGGCTCTGCCGATCGTCGGCATCGACGGGCTCCCGGTGCCGGAGGGTGGCATCAAGGCGGTGGAGGCCGGGCGGCTGTCGGCCACGTTCATCTACCCGACCGGCGGGGCGGAAGCCGTTGCCGCGGCCAAGAAACTGCTCGTCGACTGCGGGCAGGTCCAGAAGACGCAGACCCTGCAGACGCGGCTGATCACCAAGGACAACGCCACGCAGGTCTACGCCGAGTTGAACCAAGGCTCATGACGCGCATCGGGGTCATCGCGATCTCCGACGGTCGCGATCACGTGCACCGGCGCAACATCGGGTTCATCCGATCCAAAGTGGACTCGTTCATCACCGCTCTCACCGCCGCCGGCCACGACGTGATCAGCGGCGGGCTCGTGGCCACCAACACCACGGCGACCGCGGCCGCCCGGTCCGTCGCCGCGACTTCGGTGGACGTGACGGTGTTCTACTACGCCGTCTGGAGCTTCCCGCACTTCACGATGCTGGCGGCCGACGCGACGACGACGCCGTTGCTGCTCGTCGCGTCCACCGATCCGGCGGAACCGGGGCTCGTCGGGATGCTCGCCGCGGGCGGCGCCCTGGACCAGCTCGGCCGCCGCCACACGCGGCTGTGGGGCGCGCCGGACGACCCGGCGCTGGTCGACGACGTCGTCTTGCACGCGCGGGCTGCCGGCGCCGTGGCGTCGCTGCGCGGCTCGACGTTCGGGCGCTTCGGCGGGCGGCCGATGGGGATGAACACGGCCGTCGCGAACACGGACCAGTGGATGCGGCAATTTGGCGTGGACGTCGAGGAGATCGACCAGTACGAGCTCGTGCTGCGCGCGGAGAAGGCCGATGCCGTCGAGGCCGCGCGCGGGCGCGAGTGGCTGGAGCGGCTCGCGACCGTCCACTATGACGGGGAGAAGCTCACGCCTGCGTTGCTGGAGCGGCAGATCCAGGCGTACCTGGCCGTGCGGGATATCGCGGCCGAGCGGCACCTGGACTTCTCGGGCATCAAAGCCCAGCCTGAGCTCACGGAGAACTTCGCGACGATGGACGTGGCGGAGGCGCTGCTCAACGACCCGTACGACTGGAACGGGCCCAAGGCCGTCCACGTCACCGCCACGGAGTCCGATATGGACGGTGCGCTGACGATGCAGCTGATGCACCGCATCACGGGCACGCCGGTGTTGTTCGCGGACGTCCGGCACCACCATCCCGATCGCGACGTGTGGGATCTGTGCAATTCCGGACAACACGCGACGTGGTTCGCCGCCCGCAGCGACAATCCGGCGGAGAACCTCGGCCGGGTGCACCTGTATCCCTCGGTGTTCTTCTTTCCCGCCGGCGGCGCGTCCGTCGCGCACTTCGCGGCGCCCGGGCAGATGACCCTCGCGCGACTGACGCGGCTCGACGGCGCCTATCGGCTGCAGCTCGTGCTGGGCGAGTTCGAATGCTACGACGACGCCACGAACACGGCGTTGGCCGCTCGGTCCACACCGGAATGGCCGCACGCGTTCGCCCGGCTCGATGTCGAGGCGCCGGTGTTCCTGAGGGGATTCGGCGCCAACCACATCCACGCCGTCCCGGGCGACCGCCGGCGCGAGCTGCGCGTGGCGGCGGAGCTGCTCGGGGTCCGCGTGGAGGAGTGGACGCGCTGACCGCTTCCGGCCAACGGCGGCCGTGAGCGTGCGCCAGGAGTGACCCTGCGCGGGTGAGACTGCTCGGCATCACTTCGAACAGCTCCGCGTACCGCCCGAGCCGCGCCCCCGGCGCGCTCCGGCTGTGCACGAGACCGAGCAGGGCCGCCATCGCGGCCGCCACCATCAACGCGGGCACGGCGACTGTGAGTGGGTTTCGGCGATCAGCTGATCGACCGCCGGCGCCGCGAACCCGCGCAGCCCCGCCGTGAGCAGTGGACGCCGTTGCCGCACGGCCGGATAAAGCCGGGCCTGCACGGAGAAGCGCAGTGCCAGCACGGCGAGCAGCACGATCGCCGACGTCCGCCCGTCCGCGGCCAGTACACCTTCCGACGACGCCGCCGCGATGGCCGCCCCGCCGAGCAGCCCCGTGAGAAACTGCTCGGCCCGCACCACCCTCGCGTACACCGCGCGCCGCGGCGGCTGGGGTTCATCGCGCACGAGGTCGGCCGTGGTCTGCGGCAACGCGGGCGCCGGGACCCGCCCGAGCCGCGCGACCAGTGGTTCGGACAACGGCGAGAAAACCAGAACCACGCCCGCTGCCGAAGCCGCGGCGCCGGCGGCGGCGCCGGCGCCGCCCGTCGCGTGCCACGCGGCGGCCCCGCCGTGGACGCTCGCCATGAGCGCCCCCACGAACACCGGCACCCGGCTCGGCCACGGCCACCAGCGCCACCAGCGACGCCACCGGCACGGCCGCGCACCCCGCGAGCACCTGCGGCGTACCGAAAGCGAGGGCATCGCCGAACAGTCCCGGACACGCGCCCGCCGCGCACGTCGGCGGCGCCCCGCCTTCAGCTCAGCACGGATGCGGCGGGCGGCGGCGGCCTTCTCCAGCGCCGCAGCACGCTGTTCCTCTGTCAGCTGGG
>NZ_JBFBAF010000051.1:0-59405 GCF_040682095.1 Amycolatopsis sp. NPDC051372 | reverse complement strand
CCCGCTCACGCAGCTCGTCGCTGTACTTCTTCGGTGCCGGCATGCTCTGCATCCTCCCTGAGATCAGAGCCTGCACAGAACCCGGGGCGCATCAGGCGGATCGAGGAATGTTTCCAGCAGGCCAAGAACGAAGCCGGGCTGGATCACTACCAGGTCCGGTCCTGGCGCGCGTGGTATGCCCACATCACGTTGTCGATGCTGGCCCACGCCTGGCTTGCTGTCTCCCGATCCCTGGCCATAAAAGGGGAATCGGTGTCGGCGAACCAGGCATGATCGGATTCACGCTACCGGAGATCCGGCGCCTGCTCACCAGACTCGTCCTGCGTGTCGCCGACGCCGCCGACCACGTCTGGGCCTGGTCCCGTTTCCGCCGCCGACGACAACATCAGGCCCGCCTCAGTCACTACAAACGCCGCGGCTACCCACTCACCTGACTGCCGTTGCAGTAGGGAAGCCCGAGCCCACCCACGTTCACCCCATCGGTGGACCCAGGCCGACCGCACGCAGAAGCCCAGCCGTTGGAACGCGATACTCCCCACCAACCCTCAACACCGGGCACGGGAAGCTACCGCTGCGCGCCAACGCGTACGCCTTTGTCCGACCAATCCGCAAAGCCCGCGCCGCTGTCATCAAATCCACCACGGCGGGCAATCCAGTTATCTCAGCGATCGTCATCCCGTCCGCCAAGCACTCCTCGGACTTCATGCGCCCACCTCAACGTCGGCAAGCCGACGCTGAGCCATAACCCGGCAACCCGGATCCAAGTCGATGCCGACGAATGAACACCCGTGCTCCAGAGCCGCGACACCAGTCGTACCGCTCCCGCAAAACGGGTCGAGCACAACCGAACCCGGCGAGCAACTCAGACGCACACAGCGCCGGGCAATCTCCAACGTGCCCGCCGCCGGATGGCCCGTGCGGGAGCGGCCCGCGGGCACACGCCACACTTCCGTCCCGCTCTCGGAAACGCTGCCGTCGTGCCCTTCCTGGCGTGCCAGCCGAAAGACCATCTCGTAGCGCTGAGTGAGCCGATCTTGTGTACTCTCCGGTCGCGCGTTCGGCTTCTCCCACACCACCGCGTTCCGCAAGAACCACCCCCGCTCCAGCAACGAGAACGCCACCCGCCACGGCACCCCGACAAGATCCTTCCGCCGACAAGCCGCGGTAGGCGGCCGATGCACCCCGTAGCCCGTTGCCGCCCTCGCCCGGGCAGTTCGTGCGGTAGATCCAGCAGCGACGTAGTTCCCCCACGAACCACCGAAACAATCGCCAAGATTGAGCCACGCCGTCCCGCCAGGCGCGAGAACCCGGCCCACTTCGTCGAAAACATCGGCGAGCCGAGTCACATAGCTCTCGACAGCGGACTCCGCTCCGAGCTGTCCCTCGATGCGATAGTCACGCAGTCCCCAATACGGAGGCGATGTCACAACACAATCGACCGATGCGGCCGCCATCCCACCCATCACCACCGCCGCGTCGCCCACTCGCACGGCAAACGTCCGCTGAACGAGCGTGCGGGCCGCGACTCCACGAAGAACAGTCATGCTGCAGCGCTCCAGTTTGTCCGGTCGCTCTCCAGGCCAAAGCGGTCCAGACCGACGTCGTGCAAACCGGGGTTGAGATCGATGCCGATGTAGGAGCGGCCAAGCTGGTGCGCCGCCAGGCCGGTCGTGGCGACACCACTGAACGGATCCAGCACGACTCCCTCCTCCTGGCAACCAGCGGCGATGCACCGCAGCGGCAGATCGACAGGCAACGACGCCGGGTACACGGCGCAGATTTGCGGCTGGGGGATCGACCAGACGTCGCCAGGGTTCTTCCCACGCGAACGTGCGGAGGAGCCGCGACGAGCGGGAGTGTCGCTCACGATCTGGCGGCGTTTGCCTGAAGGCCCGGTATCACCGGCCGCCGCCTTCGAGTGCACGAGCGGTTCACGAATCGCATCGAGGTTGAAGAAGTATCGTCGTTGCTTGGCCAGCAGGAACACCATCTGATATCGGTTCCACCTGCTTTCCCGGACTTCTTCGGAATGTGCATCGGTTCTGTTCCAGACGATCGCGTTGCGCAAAATCCAGCCGTCGGCCTGGAGCCGAAACGCAACCCTCCAGGGCATGCCCAGGAGGCTTCTCGCCGGGGCGCCGTGCGACGTCGCGTCGCCGGCGTGACGCACAGCAGCCGCCGGTTGCGAAGTCCCATCAGCTCCGAGTGGGACGTTCCCATGCACCGATTTGCCGAACCGAGTCGGCGGCCCGGCTGAGTACGAGTCGCCGAGATTCACCCACACGGTGCCGGTGTCTGCCAGCACGCGGTGCAACTGCGCGAAGACCTCGACGAGACCGTTCACGTACCTCTGCGGCGTCGTCGTGCCACCGCGCACGTGATCGTGGTTGTCCATCCGAGCGCCGGTCTCATGTGTGTACGAGTCCCAGCGGGGCGGACTGGTGACAACGCAGTCGACGGACCCCGACGGCAGACGCTTGAGGACGGTCGTCGCGTCGCCGACGTACAGGGTCGTCCTGCTATCTCGGTAGTGGATGGCGCTGGCCGGATGAGAGTTCATGCCGCCTCCTGACCGTCGTCGAAGAGCGCGATGCCGAACGCGCCGTGGCGGGCCGAGCGACTCTGGCGGGCGGCACAGCTGGCGAGGGACTGATCGGTCGAGTGCACTGCTCGCATCCACTCCGAGTAGGCGACATCGCTCGCCGCCGACAAGGTGATCTCGTCATCGGCGGGCCACAAGAAGCCGGCTGATGCCTCGGCCGCGAGTTCGGCGTCGTGGGCGAGCCCAAAGACGAGCACGTCGTGGTGCGCGACGAGTGCGGCTCGTGAACCCGCCGCTCGGGCACGGGCAGCCGCACGACGCTCGGCCAGCGAGGCACGAGTGACTAGCCGGCGATCGCGCAGTTCGGCGGTCAGCGCCACGCACCGTTCGACCGGAACCAACCCGGCTGCGATTGCGTCGGCGATGAGCGGGGTGGTCAGGTCGACCAGCTCGCCGTCCGGGCGCCGGCGTGGTCGCGCGACGACAACAAGATGACCACCGGAGCGCAGAAGCGACTCGCAGTAGCGCAGTATCGTGGCGAAGTCGGACTTGGCCGGGTCGCTGTCCGGATCGCCAGGCCGAAACGGATCGGTGCGCAGACAGGTCAAGACGAGTCCGACTCGCCCGATCAGCCCGGCTGCGCGGGTTGTACCGAGAACTGGCGGACGGGCGCCGAGGACCGTGCCGTGAGGCCAGGCACCCGAATTGTTTGCGGCGGTCACGTTGGCGCGTGCGAGGGTCCACCATCTACTTCGCGGGGTCAGTCCGACCGCGTGCCGACCCACGTGAAGTGCCGCTGTCAGCACGGTGCCTGCGCCGCAATCCGGATCGACGACGAGGTCACCGGCTCGCGTGTAGGTTGCGATCGCGTACGCGGCCACGGCGGGTGGAACCCGCTCGGCGTCGTCCTCGGTGCCGGGAACGCAGCCGGCGTCGCGCAGCTGCGCGTGCGGGTCCCGCTGCCCGGTCGGCCAGACCGACAGCGGCGGCATGGAAGGGTCAGGCATCGGAGGTCTTCCCATCGCTCGGGGACATCCACGGGTCAGGTTGGCGGGTGAAAACCAAGAGGTCGTCGTGCGCGCGGGTGTGCCGGCTCGGCGTCAGGTCTTTCGGCGGCAGAGCTGGTGCGCTGAGGCGCTCCAGGGACGCCTTGGGATCGACCGCAACGTCACGTATGGGCACGCGTAACAACGCGATGCGGTCGATGTACCGGAGCCCCTTACTTCGCGCCGCGAAGACGAGCGATCCTGCTGGATCTCTCCACCGCCCATCGAATAGGTCACCGTGCGTAATCACTGCGAGCGTGCCGGACGGGGCCAGCGAGCCGGCCCAAGCGGTCGGGCGAAACCAGTCGAGGGTCGTCACTTCGGCAGCAGTGACTATGAGGTCGAAGCAGTCCGGGTCCGTCGCCGTCGCGGGGCAGTCCGGGTCGTGCCCGGCAGGCGCCGACTGTGGCGAAGTGCGCTGGGTCGTCGGACTTCCGGTGCGCGAGCGGGGTCCGGACTCCGACTCAGTCCGCGTCCACGCTGGATACCTATAATCAGGATCGAGATCAGCGACGACAGTCTGTGTCCGGACGCGGCGTCCGAGGCGAGCGGCGGTCCATGCAGCCCCCGGCAGTCCGGCGTACGGTCCGCACTGGCGTCGGCCACGGTCGGCCGCCGACGATGACGCGGCCGGCGGCTGAAGGTACGTCGCGGATTCGAGGATAAGCACTCGATGACCGGGCAACGTGTACGCCGTGACGATCTTCACGATCGCCATCAGCAGCCAGTCGGCCAGCAATCCCGTACCTCCGTTGAAGCCCTCTTGAGCGCAGAGCCAGACCGTGCTCGGCCCAAACGGCCGCGCCGCGCGGCGTGGCGTAGGCATCGCAAGCAGACGGCGCTCCGGCGAGGTCCTGGCCGACGGATGCACAGGGGCAGTCGCGTGCTGAGTTGGAGAGCCGGTTCCGTGGTGCTTCCTGTCGCGCGCTGGGGTCACAGCGGATCTCCTCCGTGGAGTGCACACCGAGTTCTGACATCCCTTAACTCCACGCCACGGCATTATTTTGGACCGCCCAGAAAGAATTCTTTACCACCACAATTTTTAGAATTTCAAACAGGTTAATAATCAGGCTAGGATCTTCACGCAGAACACCTCGAGGCCCCGCGGATCAACAAAACACCTGGCCGCAGCACCAGCTCCAAAGCCCACACAAGGGCCTTCAATCTGAGAGCACACGTCGCCAGGCTGATCGCCCGAGACCCTGGTCAACGACCATTCGAGTACTTGGAAGGTACTAGATCTGCGACCTCTAGCGAATTAGCAACTCACCAGTAAAATCCAAGTAGATACAGGGTAATTCACCGGTACAACTTCCCATTTCCTAAACCCGTTGTTTCACAAATCGACGGTTCAGGGAGTCTTGAAATGCCAGCGAAAAACCCTTTCCGACCAGGCGGCGACGAGGCCGTCGCGAACTCCTTGGATATCGCCCGGGACACTTTCGCCTGGCTGGTAACCGGGCCTCATCCGGTCTCCCTGAACGGCAGGCTCTTCGACGGCCTGCCGGACCGAGACGTCCCGCTCGACGAGGTGCGCGACCACATGCTCGCGCGCCGGTGTCCACAGGCTACGGGGGACGCGGTGTGGGCTCATCTCGTATTGCGTTCACGGTCGGAAGGGGCAACCTGGACGGTGGCCGCGGTGGGCATGGCAATGCCCGCATTGACAGCCGTCGCGGCGAAATTGACAGCGCGGTTCGCCGGTGATCCTGCCGACGTACACGCTGAGATCCTCCACGGCTTCCTCGCCGCCTTGACAACGATCGATCTGTGCCGGCCGCGGATCATGCTCCGGCTTCGATGGGCGGCGTACCGGTCCGGATATGACGCGCTCAACGAGGCGTTGTCCGGTCCGACTCCAGTTGCACCTGGGTTCCGTTCCGCCGCGCCGCACCCGCCGTGGGGCCATCCGGACCTCGTCCTGGCACGTGCGGTTGCGGATGGGGTCCTGACTCGGTCCGAGGCGACACTGATCGGAGCGACACGTCTGGAAGGTGTTCCTGTCTCGGAGTGGGCGGAGTCTCACGAGGCCACCACGTGGGCGGTGTACAAGGCACGCAAACGCGCGGAGATTCGGCTCGCCGAGTACCTCCATGACACCGCCACAGGCGCCGATCCGGCTGACCCAGTCGCCAACGAGGTAGCGCGGCGTACATCACCTTCGGACGCCGGCGCGCGCACGCCTGCCGCACCTCGACCGTCACAACCTGTTACAGCCATTGTCGGCGCCGCCGAGCGACGAGACGAACAGCCGGTGTCGAAAACTACCCCGGAATCCGGAGTTCAGGGTTACGGGACGGACGCGCGCTCGACCCGATCTTCGGAGTTGCCGCCATGCGACTGATCGACGACTCTCGTGCGATCAAGGACCAAATCTCATGCGCCGGAGCCTTGTGCGCGCTCCACGGCCACACGTCGCGCTCGCCGGCACCTCACGACCCCATCAAAACAGCGACGCGACCGACAGTGATCAGATGTCTGCCGTTCCCACTGACGATGGTGTCACCTCTCCCGAACCGTCATTGCTGCCGGATGATGGGCCCTCCGACGGTGGTCTCGATCGAAGCCCACCGGATCATGCCCTCGGACATGGCCGGGTCGCGTTCGTAGCCTCAGGCGACGCGGCGTCGAGCTGACCCAGTCGAGACTTGAGGGCCATGCGCGCTCCGGGGCACACCACGGCGGTTGACGTGTGCGCACGCGGCCCGCGTGGTCACCGGTCAGGCTTCGTCGTTGTCGTCGATGAAGTCCATGTTCAGCTCAAGTCCCAACCCTGGAGCATCCGTCAGCTCGATGTGGCCGTCTTTCGGGACGGGCGCATTGGTATACACGGCTGCCGTAATGTCTTCGAAGAGGCGCAGCCGCTCGAGGAAAACGGCGTTCGGAACAGCGCTCACGAGGTGACTGTGGAGGTGCTCCATGGCGTGTGGCGCGAACTTCACGTTCCACGCCTGCGTCAGGGCAGCACACTTGAGCATCTCGGTGAATCCGCCGGCGCGGGCCGCGTCCACCTGGACGATGTCGGCGGCTTCGTTGACCAGGAGGTCCCGAACGCCGAACTTGGTGTACTCGTGCTCGCCGGTTGCCAGCGGCACGTCCGTTCCGCGCTTGAACCGGGCCAGGCCGGGGATGTCGTCGGCGAAAACCGGCTCTTCGAGCAACATGGGGTCGTATTCTCGAACACGGTTCGCGAACGCAACCGCCGTAGCCGCGTCCCAGCAGTTGTTCGCATCCAGCAACAGCTCTACGTCCGGCCCGACCGCCTCGCGGACCTTTCGGACGCGTTCCAGGTCACGGCGAGGGCGCTTTCCGCCGTCGACGCCCACTTTGAACTTGACCATCGTGTAACCCTGACTGACCATGTCGAGCATCTCGGCGACGAGCGTGTCGTCGTCATACGACGTCCAACCGCCTGACGCGTAGACAGGGATGCGCGTGGGGCCCCCGCCAAAAAGCTTGTAGAGCGGCAGCCCAGTGATCTTGCCCTTCAGGTCCCAGAGCGCGATGTCGACGGCGCTGAGCGCGCAGAACATCAAGCCCTTGCGGCCGACACCCCGCAGGTACCCGAAGAACTCCGCCCAGATGAGCTCGGTGTCGAACGGGTCGCGGCCGAGAAGCTTCGGAGCCATGTTGCGCAGGATGAGGTCGCGAGTGGCCTCGCCGCCCACCTCGTGATAGGTGACGCCGAAGCCTTCCAGTCCGTCCTGCGTGGTCAGGCGCACGATCGTGTACCCGACAGTTTCCACCTTGCGCGTGGCGTCGGCGAAATCCGCTTTTACCGGCATGGAAACCAGGTGGACGTCGACCTTACTGATGGTTTGAGACATGGTTCCTACCCGGTGGTTGACAAGGAGCGGGCCTGTGGTCAGAAACCGATCCGCGTTCACAGCGGAACCCTTTCCAGGATGGCGTCGAGGGACGCGATCGCTGCTTCGTCGTAGCGAGTCAGCGGAGCGGAGACGGCGGTGGTGGCGATAACGCCCCTTCGGTGCAGCATCGTCTTCAGCGCCCCCAGCTCCGACGAGTGCCGGCCGAGGCCGTGTGGCTGACCGGCGCCGAAGATGTCGACCAAGACGTTGATCGCTCGCTGATGCTTGGCGACCGCGACCGCATCGCCCTTGCGGTGGGCGTCGTAGAGCCCGACGAAAAGGTCGGGCCGAGCGTTGGCCAGCCCGGGGATGAGCCCGTCCGCACCGAGGTTCAGTGCAAGGTCGGCGAGGACATCGGCGCCGGTGAGCACAGCCGCGTCATGCCCCGGCCCAAGTGCGTCGAGGATCCTGCGGAACTCGGTCAGCGTCCCCGAGCTGTCCTTGATCCCGGCAAGCACGCCGGCGCCGAGCAGATCGATCGAGACCTGCAGCGGAATACGCCTGCCGACGTTCCCGGGGATGTCATACGCGAGCACAGGCAGCGGCGACTGCGAGCAAATGGCGCGGAAGTGCTCAGCGACCTCGGAATCAGACGGGTTGGCGTAAAAGGGCGCTGTAACGACGACGCCGTCTGCCGGGAGGCCGGAGAACAGGTTCAGCTGCTCCACGACACGAGCCGGCGTCGTGTCGAGAGCTCCGAGGAGCACCGGAACCCGACCCGCGGTGTGCGACACGGTGACCTCAGCGACCGTGCGCCGGTCGGAGTCGGAAAGGTAGACGGCTTCGCCGGATGACCCGAGGACGAAGACGCCGTGTACGCCGGCGTCGAGCTGGTAGTCGATCAGTCGTTTGAGGCTGGTGACGTCGACGCTTCGGTCATCGAGCAGGGGGGTGACGATCGGCGGGATGACGCCGCTGAACGCGGGCATCAGGCGACTCCGTCAAGAGCCGCGACGTCGCCGCACAAGTGCACCTGGATACCCAAGCCTGCGAACGCGGTCGCCTTCGTGATGAGTGCCCTGTCGGCGGTTGGTGCGTCCGGTGCGTAAACGACCTGTACGTGGTTGGCCTTGTGCCGCGCCATGAACTGATTGCGGCTCACGCCATGGAGGACGACGTGCGCGATCGGCCACTCCGGGTTGGTCGCCTCCTTGCGACGAGTGGTTTCTTCTGCCGGAAGCGCGACGACTGAGGCACGACCGACGTCGGCGTGCAGCCGGCCGTCCATGATGTAGACCCGCGACCAGACGATCTCACCCGGCTTCGAGACGCCGTTGACGGTGGCGCCGCCGGCCGGGAAGAAAACGTGCCCCTGTCGCCAACCCTCGGCGTTTTGCCAACCACCGAGATGAGAACCAGGCACCGAACCGGAGATCTCGTAGACCCACACAAAACGGCCGTCGTAGTCCTCGCCCCAGCGCACGTCGTGGAGCGTGTTGTCAGGCACCAAACCCATCGCCGTCCACACGCGGTGCGTGATGAGGGCATCCACTGCGACGCCCTCATCAGCCTCGTTGAAGTGAGGGAGCGGCAGGCCTTGGTGCAGCACCCGGGCACCGTCTCGGCTGCGGACCGGCGGTCGCTCGGAGCTGTTGAGCAAACCCTCGGCCAGGTCAGAGGCCGGCACCAGATCCTTCAACCCCTGCTGATACTGGATACCGACGGCGTCGAGACCGAAATCATCAGCGATCCGCAAGGCGGCGACGTACATTTTATACTGCCAGCGCAGCTGTTCGGTGGTCAGCTCCGTGGCCTCGTCGGACCCGAGCCGGAAGGTCATGCCCTTCTCCACGAGCCAAGCACCGACTTCGTCGGCCTCGGCATCTGGGATGGTTCGCATCTCGGCGTAGAGAGCGCTCTGAGAGAGTCGCTCCTTGTAAATGCCCGTACTGTTAAGTAGCTCATCGTCGATGATGGCGTTGTACATGCCCATGCATCCCTCATCGAACACGCCGATGATCGCCTTGTCCAAGAGCATCTGCCGTGCAACAGCCACCCCCAGGCGAGTCTCGTCATTCTCGGGCAGTGGGGAGAGATCGCGAACGTGGGAAGCGTCATGTTCGACCGACCCGGTCTCGACCCACTGACGCAGCCCAGACAAGAACCAATCGTCTGTGAAGTCCGCACTCCACAACGTCGAGTACTTCGTTCCCATCTTGGTCATGCTGGCGTTGAGGCCAAGCAATCCAACGAGCCCCGGCCAGTCGCCGGCGAAGTTGGCCACGGTGAGGATCGGGCCGCGGTGCGTCCGCAGGCCGGCCAGCAAATGATGGCTGTACTGCCAGTTCGCGATGGCGACGACCAGTGGCGCCTCCGGCGGCACCCGCTTGAACGCTTCGAGGCCCATCCGTTGGCTCGACACGAAGCCGTGGCCGGTCGCTGGATCGATGTCCACGACGCGTCTGACCTGCTTACCCAGCGTGGAAAACGCCGCGGTCACGGCGTTTTCGACCGCCACTTGCACTGGCCAACTCGCAGTATTGGCCGACTCTCGAAGGTCACCGCTGGCAATCAGATACACGATGTTCGGTTCGGCAGCGGGCCGTTCGGCAGGGGTGGGCAGCGTGTAGGCGGTGGTCACCGAGCGATTCCTTTGCTTGCGTCGGCCTGGTTGTGAGCCAGATCGTGGCTGATGTCTTTGGTCTGCTCGTAGAGAGAGCGGTACGCGATGTATCTGTCGTGATAGAGCTCAGCATTCGACGAGTCAGGGGTGATGACCGTCGCGGGCGGATTCCACACGGTGATATCCGGGCTCCCAATGAGGCCTGCCGCGAGAAAAGCGGCCCCGTAGCTGGCACCCACAGTATGACGGGGGACGACCTGCTCGAGGCTGGTCACATCACTGACGATCTGGGTCCACAGACCTCCTTGCGTGCCGCCGCCGACGGCGACGACTCGGCGCACGTCACCGCCTGCCGCGACGAGGGCTTCGACGTTGTGCCGGACGCCGAGTGCCGTCGCTTCGAGGCCGGCGCGGAGAAGATCTCCGCGGACGTGGTTCAGGGCAAGCCCCGCGATGACACCGCGCGCATCAGGATCGAACACAGGCGTTCGTTCCCCGGCGAAGTACGGCAGCATCAGGAGACCGCGAGCTCCAGGAGGAGATGCGCGCGCCTCCGAGAGCAGCAGAGAGTAGTCCTTCTCGCCGAATATCTGCTGGAACCAATCCGTGACCGCGCCGGACGTGGCCATGCCGCCGGCGAGGTTGCGAGTGCCAGGTAGCGCGCCAACAGTTGCCCACATGGACGAGCTGGTGACAAGTTCTGCCACCGTGTTGATCAGGAACATGGTGGTGCCGTACATGAGCATCAGGTCGCCGATGCCCTGGGCACCGACGCTGATCGCTTCGGTCCAAGCGTCGATCGTTCCGACGATGACCGGAGTTCCCTTCGGAATTCCCGCCACGTCAACGCGCACCTGCCCTGCTTGATCGCCGGGCCAGCGCAAGGGTGGGACTTCGAGTCCCGGGGCTACGTGCGCCCACCAGTCCGGTACCCACGTTTGCTGGTGTATGTCGAACAGCGGATCGCACTGGCTGGCCGAGTGGAAGTCCAATGTGTACGTCCCGGTCAACCGGTAGGCGAGCCACGACGCTGGCATGAAGAGCCGCCGGGCGTGCCGCCACACGTCAGGCTCGTTCTCCCGGACCCACGCGAGTTTCGGGCCGACAGCCTGCGAGGAGAGCGCCGAGCCGCACCGCTCGAATACGGCGGCCGCGCCGAGCTCGTCGTTGATCCTGTCGATCTGTTGGCCAGCACGGGAATCCACACCATACAGAATCGCGGGCCGGAGTGGTCGGCCGTCGCCGTCGGTCAGCAGCGTGCAGGGTCCCATGCCGCTGACGCCGACGGCCCCGACTGCGACGTCATCGCGAGCCAGTAGTTCGGTTGCGATCGAACAGAACTCATCCCACCAGATGTCCGCGGACATCTCAACGTGTCCCGGTGCGGGTCGATCGACAGCGTGAGTGCGTTTCGTCCGGCTCAGAATGGTGCCGGCCGCGTCGACAAGGACGCCCTTGGTGCTCGAAGTTCCGACATCGACGCCTAGGAAAACGGTGCGCAGCTTGCCTCTGTTTCCAGCGATCTGGTTGCTCATGCTGCACCGCTGCCGGAAACGATCACAAAGGTCGGCGTGGAACCGGCATCGCACGCGTTCGTGACCAGCTGCTGCGGATGGCCGATGAGCATGGGAGCAACCTCCTGCGGGCCCGTCGTGCCCAGCGTGGGCCGGTCGGACGGCGATGGTGGTGGTCGACGACGCGGGCTCGCCGCCGATGGAGGCAGGACGGAAGCGCGGCCACGTCGCTGCACAGGTGAACAAACATGCCCAGGCCGGCGGCCTGAGCCCTCACGATCAGCGCCCGGTCATCGAATCTTCATCGACGGCCGGCCCTTGCCGGTGAGGTAGTAGCGGCCCACCCAGTACTTGAGAGCATCGGTCGGGTCGTGCGTGCTGAAGGTGCGGATGTTGCGCCAGAACCGGTCGATGCGATGTTTGGTTGCGGTACTGCGCGCGCGCGTGAGATCGATGATGCCGTCGCTGACGGTAATCGCGGACTCGACACAGGCGACCTTCGCAGCCTGCACGGCAACCCAGATCGCGTCGTGGTCGGCGGCTTCGGGGGTCTCGGCCGCGGCCTCGATTTGTCGTGCGACGTCGAGCAGAGCCGCTCGGGCGGCTTCCAGCAGCGACACGAACGTACCAATTCGGCTGAGGATGAGCGGATCCTCGTCGGCAGTACTGAACTGCGGCAAGAATGGGCGGTTGCCCTCGCGGAGATAGGAAAGCGCGGCGTCGAGCGCGCCGTAGCCGGGGCCGAGCATGATCGGGCTGTGTCCCATCATGATCCACGCGCTGGTCAGCGGATCCTGGTCGCCCTCGTGCCAGTGCCAGTCGTCGGCGACGAAGACATCGTTGTAGTCGATGGTCTGCGAGTGCGTGCCCCGCAGGCCCATGTTGTCCCAGTTGTCATGCATCACGACGTTCGGGTGATCGAGTGGCACTACGACATGGTGGCGGCCCTCCACGCCATCGAGTGTGCACCCGACACTCGCCAAACCGCCGCTGCCGGAGTTGGAGTTGAAGGTCTTGGTGCCGGAAAGGATCACACCGCCGTCGACGGGTCGTGCCGTGACCGGCCGGGGGGAGCCGGCCTCCGCGTTGGAGGCGACGAAGCGAACTTGACCTGACCGGACCTGCTCGGCGATCTGAGCCTTCGTCGAGTCCGGCAGGGAACTCTGGAACAACTCACGGATGACGAACGCGCTGACGTGATGGTTCTGCGCGACATTGCCATCACCTCGGCCGATGGCGACACAGACCTTCATGAACGCCTCGGTGGCGAAGAAGAAAGTGCCGTCGCTCAGTCCGCCGAAACGCGCAGGGACGTTGAGGTTGAAAATTCCGTTCTTCCAGAGCAGGTCCATGGCCTCGTCGGGGTCTTTACCCGTGGCATCAGTCTCAACGCCGATCCGATTCAGCTCAGGAATGAGCCCCTCAGTTCGCGCGACGAGCTCCTCCACCTGAGTGCGGATCTCGGGGTTCGCGATGGTCATCTAGTTCCTTCCGTGTGGAGTCGCCGATTCGGCAGTACGTCGAAATGAAGGGGGAAGGGGGGAACGGCTAGTTGTTGAGCACGCGGTCGAAGAAGCGGCATACGTCGGCCTGTACCTCAGCCGCCCAAGTCGGATCGGACTCGAAGGCATGCCCGACGCCGGCGTGTATCCGCAGCTCGGAGTGGAGACCACGGGCAGTGAGGAAATCGTGCAGACGCACGCTGCTCTGGTACGGGATGACGCGGTCGCCGGTGCCGTGCACCAGGAAGCTCGGTGGGAAGGTCCGGCCGATCGCACACTCGAACTTCAATCCAGTCACCGCGGAGACCGGAAAGTCGTCACCGAGGACGAGGTGAGCGGACAGGACGCCCGTCGCAGTAGCGCGCAGGTCGACGCCCGTCTCGGACCGTACGGGCTCAACAACCGCGGGGACGTCGGCACTGAACCAGACGGCAGGATAGAGCAACGCGAGCGCCGCGACGCCGGCCACTCGAGGCGCCGCAGTCGCGAGGAGCGCGAGGTGGCCGCCGGCGCTGAAGCCCTCGATCACGATCCGCTCGGGGTCTACACCCAGATCTTCGGCGTTCGCCTGAACCCAGGCGATGGTGTCGATGACGTCGTCGAGCGGCGTCGGCCACGCAACAGACTCGGCCAGCTGCCGATATGCCACCACGACCGCTGTGTAGCCCTGTAGCGCGAGCAGCTGGGCCCGATCGGCGAGCATCGACGGAGAACCGAAGCGCCAACTGCCGCCGTGCACCATGACAACCGCGACACCGGTGCTGCGTTCGGCCTCAGGCCGGACGACGATCGGCGCGGCGACCGAACCTCCAAGGGTCACAATCAACTCCTAGTGCGAACGCTGGTTCCTATTCTCATTACTGTGACGCGTGGCCGCGACATCGTCAAGAGGTAGGTGCCTCACACGATGTCGACGTCGACGACGGCGCCATCTCGAGCCATGCTCCGATCCGTTGCCTCGAGCACGGCGAGGGTCCGCAGCCCGACGTCGACGCCGAACCCGTGCTCGGTCACACCGCTCCTGATCTCGTCCCTCAGCAGCCTGAGCGCGTGGGTGTGACTTAGAACCCCATCGATGCTCAACGGGGGCGAATTGTGCATGCCCGTCCCAGTCAGCACGTCGATCGTCTGCAGTGGCTGGTCTCGTGATGAGGCCATGTCGATCGCCACAGCGCTGGTGGCGCCGCCGGCGTGGATCATCGTCAGGGCCACGCGGGTACGCTGCCCAACGGCGAAGGCAGAGACGGCGACCACGGGTCCGAGCACGGACTCGAGTTGGTGGATGATGTGCGGACCGACGTCCCAGAGAGGGCTGAAGTCCTTACGCCACAACGACCCGGCGTAGGGACTGTCCGGACGCATCGCAGTCGAGTGCCAGTGCGCGTGCGCGCTCGTCGGCTTCTCTGCGCGCCGCGCGTCAAGCCAGGCGGCGCGCTCTGGTCGCAAGCGGTGAATCAGCAGCGTCACTGCGGCCACGCCTTGCACGCGCACCGCATCCGCGAGCGCAGCACCAGCCTTCAGTGTGTCGGCGATCGGCTTCTCGATAAGCAGGTGCTTGCCCGCCTTCGCGGCCCGGGTCGCAATGTCTGCCTGAGCCGCGGGCGAGATCGACAGGTCAACAACGTCCACGGTGTCGATCAGGCCATCAAGGTCGGGGTACGCATCGACACCGAACTGCTCCCCCAGCCGCTCTGCCGCAAGGTTGTTCCTGCCCCAGATTCCGACCAGCTCCACATCGGGATGCGCGCGGAGCGAGGGCAGGTGCACGTGGCCGGCCCAGTAGCCGGTGCCCACCATGCCGACCCGCAGCCTGGGCTTTACGGCGTTCATCGGCCCACCGCGTAACCTTGGGCGCCGCGCGCGGTTGCGGCCGCTCGTAAGAAGCCGGTTTCCGGGTCGACCCCGGCGGCACTAACACGACCGAGCGACCATGCTTCCGCCCGTTCAACCGTGTGTCCGCGACGAGTCAGGTCGGCGATCGTCGACTCAGGGATCCGACTCTCCGCGACGATGACGCGTTCACGCGCGCGACGCGGCCAGAACGAGCCAGGGTGGTGCATCGAGTGGAACATCGGTGCGTCGGTGGCAGCCTGGAGGCCGAGCCCGTGATCGACGTGGGCAAGGAAGAACAGCAGGGACCACTGGTCTTGCTGATCGCCGCCCGGCGTGCCGAATGCGAGGAACGGACGCCCGTCACGAACCGCGAGCGACGGAGTGAGCGTCGTGCGCGGGCGTCGTCCCGGCCGTAGCGACGACGCAAGACCGGGTTCCAGCCAGGTCATCTGACCACGGGTGCCAAGCGCGAAACCGAGCCCGGGAATGGCGGGGGAACTGTGTAGCCATCCACCGCTGGGGGTGGCTGAGACCGCCATCCCGCTCGCATCGACGACGTCAAGATGGCATGTGTCGCCGCGCGCGACCCCAGTCCGCTCCACGACCGGGTCAGTTCGCGAGTCCCCCAGCGTCGGCGTCCCTGTACCCGCCGCAAAGTCGCCCGCTGTCGGCTCGCCCGAGCCCACGGCGGTACCGGTGCGCTCGTGGTTACCGCGAAGCATCGCGGGCAGGCGGGGTTCACGGCCGCCGGGTGACCCCGGCCTCAGACCGTTCGACGCGTCTGGGGTCACCAGCGCGGACCGTTCAACGGTGTACGCCGTGCTCAGCAAATCGTTGAGCGGGACGTCGGCTCCATCCGGGTCGCCGTACCACGCCTCTCGATCCGCAAATGCGAGCTTCCCGCACTCAACGATCGTGTGGATGTACTCGGCGGACAAGAACGGGATGCCGTCCACTCCGAGCTCTCGCAGGAGGGCCAATTGCTGCAGGAAGACCGGTCCTTGCCCCCACGGCCCGGTCTTGTGCACTGTGTAGCCCCGGTAGACGAGGCTCGCGGTGTCCTCTACCGGGCAAACCCAGCGCGCGAGGTCGTCCCCAGCCAGGACGCCGGCGTTCGGGCGGCCCGTGCTGTCCATCGCGGGCGTCGCCGCATGCGCGGCTATCGCCTCGGCGACGAATCCCTCGTAAAACACCCGCCGGGCTCGCTCGATGCGCGCCTCGCGTGTGCCGCCGTCGACCGCCGACTCCCGCAGCAGCCGCTGCCACGTCGCCGCGAGCAGTGGGTTGGTCATCCGCGCCCCTGCTCGTGGCACCTGGCCGCCGGGCAGCCAGATCTCTGCGGAGGCGCGCCAGTGCTCGGTGAACAGCTCGACCACCGGCGCTATCGCCTCGGCGGTACCTTCGAGCGCCGGCCAGCCGTGCTCGGCGTAATGGATAGCGGGCGTGAGTACATCGGCGAGCTCCCAGGTACCCCACCGCTCGAACAGCGTCAGCCACGCTGCGAAGGCGCCGGGCACGGTGGCCGAGAGCAGCCCAGTGCCGGGCATGAGGTCGAGCCCCAGCCCGGTCATGGTGTCGATGTCGGCGCCTGCGGGCATCGGACCCTGACCGGCGACACATCGCACGTCGCCAGCGGCTGGGTCGAACAGCAGGATCGGTACCTCGCCGGCCGGGCCGTTGAGGTGAGGCTCTACGACCTGCATGACGAACCCCGCCGCGACGGCGGCGTCGGCCGCGTTGCCACCCTGCTCCAGGACGCTCATGCCGGTCGCGGAGGCGAGCCAGTGCGTGCTCGCGACCATGCCGACGTCACCAAGCAGGTCGGGTCGGGTGAGGAAAGTAGTGTCGGTGTTGTCCATGACCGCCCATCGATAGATCAGTAGAGGTGGCATGCCGTCGTGTGGCCTGGCGTGACCTCGACGACCGGAGGCCGCTCCGCCACGCACTGCTCCATCGCGCTCGGGCAGCGCCGAGCAAAAGGGCATCCAGTCGAAGTGGGTGTGAGGCCGGCACTAGAAGGCGGGGGTGAATCGCCCTTCTCAAGGGAGGCGTCGGCGAGCAGCCGCCGCGTGTACGGGTGGAGCGGGTTGCTGTAGATGTCAGTCGCCGCGCCGGATTCCACGAGCCGTCCGCGGTAGAGGACGGCGATGTCGCTGGAGAGGTACCGGACCGCCGCAAGGTCGTGCGAGATCAGGAGAAAGCCGACGCCTGATTCGTTCTGCAGCTGTCGCAGGACATTCATTACCTGCACGCGCACCGAGACGTCCAGGGCCGAGACTGGCTCGTCAAGGATCAACACGGCCGGGTTGGTGATCATGGCGCGGGCGATCGCCACACGCTGTCGCTGACCGCCGGAGAGCTGGTGCGGGTAGGCCTTCAGCACTCGCGACGGTGTCAGTCCGACGCTGATCAAGGCCTGCGAGGCGCGTTCGGTCAGCTCGTTCTGCCGAAGCCGAGGCTCCGCCTCGCGCAAAGGCTCAACGATCGCGGCGCCCAGTGTGGCCCGTGGGTCGAGCGAGGTGAAAGGATCCTGGAACACCGTCTGCACCGTGCGCCGGTACGCACGACGCTGCTCGGCGGTAAGCCTGCGCAGCGGAACGCCGTCGAAAAGGACGTCGCCCTCGGTCGGCTCGTGGAGACCAAGCGCCATTCGAGCGCAAGTCGACTTGCCACTGCCGCTCTCCCCGACCAGCGCTAGACCGCGGCCTGCCTGAACCTCGAAGCTCACGCCGTCGACTGCAACGGTGGAGCGCGAAGCCCGGCCGAGCAGGTCTCGTTTCGTGACGAACGACTTGTGCACGTCGGCCAACTCAAGCACCGCACGCTCGGGTACGGCTTCGCCCGCGGGTTCGACCTCGGTGACCTCCAATCGCGGCCAGAGGTCGTCGATGGTCAGCCCCTCGTCCCGTCGGATGCACGCGGCAACGTGTGTGCTGCCGGCGGAGGTTGCGACCAACGGGGGCGGCGCCTCGTCGCACGCGGCCCGCCGGGCAGGACAGCGGGGCGCAAACGGGCATCCGGTGGGTTGGACAGCTGGGTCGGGCGGCTGTCCGGCGATAGGTCGCAGCAACGCTTGGGGCTCCAACCGCGTTGGGATGCAGGAGAGCAGACCGATCGTGTACGGATGCCGTGCTCGAGTGAGCAGTTCCTCGCTGGTGCCCGACTCCACGATCCGCCCGCCGTACATGACTGCGATGCGGTCGCACACCCGCGCCACGACCGCGATGTCATGGGTGATCAGCAGCAGGGCCGCTCGGGTGTCGCGCTGCAGCTTCTGGAGCAGGTCGAGGTACTCGACCTGCACGGTCACGTCGAGGGCAGTCGTCGGCTCATCGGCGACGATCAGCACAGGGTCGCACGAGATGGCCGCCGCACCGACGATGCGCTGACGCATCCCGCCACTGAACTGGTGCGGGAACTCCCGCGCCTGTCGACCAGGGTCCCGCAGCCCGACTCGTTCGAGCAGCCTCTCTGCACCGGTCGCGGCCTGAGCACGAGTTCGCCCGCGGTGGAGTCGCAGCGGCTCGCCGACCTGCCAGCCGACGCGCATCGCCGGGTTCAACGACGCCGTCGGGTCTTGCAGGATCGTCCCGATCCGGTCGCCGCGTATCCGCTCGAGCTCCTGCGCGCTCGCGCTTAGGAGCTCGGTGCCCTCCAGATGAATTTCCCCGGTGATCTCGGCTGAGGGTGGAGTCAAGCCGAGCAGAGCCATCGCGGTCATGGACTTTCCGCTGCCGGACTCTCCGACGATACCGAGGGTCTCGCCGGGGTAGATCTCCAGATCGACGCCGTTGAGGATGGACAGCCGGCCGCGCGTCGATGGCATGGACAGCGTCAGGCCTCGTACCGTCAGGACAGGTTCGGCTTGGTCGGTCATGGTGGCCTCCGGGTCCTTCGCAACACTGGGCACGAACGCGCGCCTGGTCATGCGACGTCCATTCGTGGGTCAAAACGGATGCGTGCCCAATCGCCCAGTTTGTTGAAGGCGAAGACGGTGACGAAGATGCACAATCCCGGCAGCACGGAGGGCCACCAGGCGATCGGGAGCAGGCCCCTCCCGTCGTTGACCATCCCACCCCACGACGCGATGTCCGGAGGCAGGCCTACGCCCAAAAAGCTCAACGACGACTCCAGCACGATCGCGGTGCCGACATGCACTGTGGCGAGCACGAGGATCGAAGGCAGGACGTTGGGCAAGAGATGGCGGCGCGCGATCGTGAGCCTTGAGCAGCCGGCGACCTTGGCAAGTTCGACGTAGTCCATTGTGCGGATGCCGAGTACCTCGCCCCTCACCAACCGGGCGTAGCCCGGCCAGAGCAGAACTCCGATAACAAAGAACACGCTGGCCAATGACGGTCGGCTGGTTCCGGCCAGCAGGATCGCGATCAAGATCGGCGGGACCGACAGGACGATGTCGACGATCCGCATGAGGACGGCGTCGACCCATCGCCCGACGAGTCCCGATACAAGGCCGACGGCAGACCCGAACGCAGCCGCGATCAGCACGCCCACGAGGCCGACGGTGAGAGAGGAACGTGCTCCGTAGAGCAAACGCGTGGCAATGTCCCGGCCGTTCTGATCGGTCCCGAACACGTGCAACGCTCCGGCGCCGTCACGGCCGAACGGCTCAATGAACGTCGCCAGGAGCGATCCGCCGTTCTGAGCGTATGACGACAGCACGGGTGCCAGCAGCGCACACAGACCGACGACGACCACAACGACCGTGGGGACTCGCGGAATCCGCCGCTTGGTGGACCTGCCGGTCGGGTCGACGTCGCCGGCAGGGCTCGCGATAGCAGAGTCTGGCGTAGTGACGGTCATGAGCTATACCTGATCCGTGGGTTGAGGAACGCGTAGAACACGTCCGTGATGAGGTTGCCGACGCAGTAGAGGGTCGTGAGGATCAGCACAACCGACTGGACGACCGGGAAGTCGCGGTTTTGCACGGCCTGTACGACGAGCTGCCCGACACCGGGCCACCCGAACACCGTCTCTACAACGATCGAACCGGTGATCATGTTGAGCAGCACGAGTGTCCCGAAGGTCAGGATGTTCATTCCGGAGTTGCGGAATGCGTGCCGCCAGAGCACTCGATTCTCCGAGGCACCCTTCGTCCGCGCAAAACGGACGTATTCCGAACTCAGCGTTTCCATGGTCGCCGAGCGTGTGATCCGCATGAGCCCGGCGAAGCCGAAGAACGCGAGCGTGATCGCCGGCAAGACGAGGCTCGCCGTCGAGTCGGCACCCGATGTGGGCAGGACCGCCAACCTCACAGCGAAGACGTAGATGAGCAGCGTGCCGAACCAGAAGCTCGGCATAGCCTGCCCGGCCGCCGCGACGCCCGAGGTGACGCGGTCCAGCAGGCCGTTCGGCCTGTGGGCCGCGTAGATCCCCGCAGGGATCGCGACCACCAGTGCCAGCGCGAAGGCTACCGCCGCAAGGAGCAGCGTAGCGGGGGCCCGTTCAAGGAACAGCTGGCTTGCCGGCTCCTGGAACTGGATCGACATGCCCAGGTCGCCGTGCAGGAGACTTCCGAGGAAGCGGAGGTACTGCACGGTCACCGGCTGGTCGAGACCAAGACTCGCGTTGAGTGCAGCTTCCTGCTCGGGTGTAGCGATCGGACCGAGGAGCAGGTCGACAGGATTCCCTGCCTGGCGAGCCAGGAAGAACACCAGGAGCGTCGAGCCCACGAGCGCGACGAATGTTTGAAGCAAGCGGCTCAGAATGAAACGCGTCATGTTCAGGCCTTGGTGATGTACTCGTAGTTGTGCGGGGCGTTGAGGAAGCCCAGCGTCGCCCAGTCTCCGACTTTCTTGGACACCACCCACGTCGCGTTGCGGCTCGGCAGCATCAACCCGTAGTGCTGGTCGTACAGGTACTGACTCAGATCATGTTCCAGCGCGTAGCGCTTGGTCTGGTCAGTCTCTGACTCGATCCGCTTGATGTCGTCGTCGATCGCGGCGCCATTGGCGACCAGGTTGAGGATATTGGTCGAGATCAAGCCGAGGTTGCTCGTTGGATTGGTCGCGACTGGGCTTGCGTAGGTCACCGTCATCCGGTTGTGTCTCGCCTTCATCGACGAGAGCAGCGTCTGGAGGGGAACGTTGTTGAGCCGTGTCGTGACACCTATGGCTTGCCAGTCTTGAGAAATGGCCTGGGTGAGGTCGGCCCCGTCGGGGTGGAGCGGCGAGGTCGCCATTTCGATGCTGAAGCCGTTCGGGTACCCGGCCTGCGCGAGCAGCTGTTTGGCCCTTGCCGGGTCGTAGGGAAGCGGGGTCCAGCTGTTGCTCGCGAACGGGAAGACTGGCAGTACGAAGAAGCCGAACGGTGAGTTCTTGGCATGACCGAAGAAGACGTTGTCGATAATGGCCTGCTTGTTCACCGCAAGCGCGAGCGCCTCCCGCACGAGCTTCGCGTTCGCTAAGGACCTGGGGTCGTTAGCATCACCGACCCACGGGAACTGCGGCTGGTAGTCAGGCCGGCCGGGCTTGCTGAGGCCGGGGTAGATCAGCCACCCAGGAGATCCGAGCTGATTCTCCAAGACCCGGATGTTCGCCTGCGAAGCCTGCTTGAGAAAAGTGCTGCCGACGACCGCGACATCCACCTCCCCGGCGCGAACGGCCAGCAGCGATGTCGACGCATCGGGGATGAGACGCACTCTGAGATTCGCGAAGGCAGGAGTTTTCCGCCAATGGTTCGGCACTGCGGCGAAGGCGTACTCCTGCCCCGGTCGGCCGGAGACGAAGTGATACGGCCCGGTGCCAATCGGGTGTGACGCAGCCGCCTTGACACCGACCTGATCGAAGTACTTCTTCGAAACGATGTTGAGCTGACCTCCCGTTGCGAGGAGGTCGGGAACCATCCAGTTGGGACTCGCGAAGTGGAGGACCACCGTCGTCGCATCGCGAGTGTCGTAGGACGTCGGCGGGTTGAGCAACCAGGTTCCGGTCGAGCTGCCCGTGGCGGTCTTCGCCGTGTACTGCTGAATGCTGTAGGCGACGTCGGTCGACGTCAGCTCGCCGTAGTTCTCGTGGAACCGGACGCCCGGCCGGATCTTCACGGTCCACGATGTGTAGTCGGACGACGGCTCCCAACTCGTCGCGAGGCTGGGCTCCAGCGCGTACGTGTCCTTGTTCAACACGATCAGCTTGTCGTAAACCTGGGCCCAAAGGCCCTGCTCAGGGCCTCCGATCAACCACGGCACCGACGACTCACTGCCGAACGATGTCAGTGCGACGACCAGCGTGTCTCCTGCGGAGCTTGACGTGCCACTCTCTGAGCAGGCGGCAAGCGCAGGACCCACGGCAGAGGCCGCGGCGGCGAGCAGAGCGCCCTTGAGTACCCCTCGACGGGACAACCCGAGCGGCGTTCGTGTGGACGGCATCATCGTTGATCTCCCTCACGACCCAACCGGAACCGATATTCTTGTTTCGGTAAAGTAGAGCGTGATACCACGGTGCGCAAGACTCGGTTCGGCGTCATCCAGCGCTAGCGCGTGGCGTGTCGAGCGGAGCCCCGATGAGCAGCTCCTCGAAAGGGAGGCGGGAACATGTCCGTTCACGATCAGACGGCAGCGGCCGACGCCGGCGCACCTTCGATCGACCCAGTACGATTCCGCGAGGTGCTCGGTACCTTGCCGACTGCAGTGTGCATCGCTACAGCGACCAGTCCTGAGGGGTCGCCGATCGGGATGACGATCGGGTCGGCCACCTCCGTCTCGCTCGACCCTCCCCTGGTCGGCTTTTTTGCGGTCCGGACTTCATCTACGTTTGCGCAGATTCGCGCCGCCGGATACTTCTGCCTGAACGTCCTCGCCGAACCGCACGAGGCACTCTGCCGCACGTTCGCCGGCCCAGCCGCGCAGCGATTCGACGGCGTGGCGTGGAACCCCGCGACCTCCGGCGCTCCGGTGCTCGACGACGCGATCGCCCGCATCCACTGCCGAACGAGCGAAGTGATCGAGACCGGCGACCACTTCCTGATGCTGGGTCGAGTACTGGACCTCGACGCCCCCGGCGACACCGTCCCGTTGCTATTCTTTCGTGGAGGATTCGGCAGCTTCAGCAGCCGTTCGCTGGTTGCACAGGCTCAGTCCGATCTGACGGTGCAGCTGGCGACGGCTGAGGACTGCCGCGGTCCGATGGAACAGCTCTCCGCCGAGCTCGGCCTGGTCGCCACTCTGTCGGCTGCGATCGACGGCCACCTGGTCTCGCTGCTCGCGACCGGTCCGGGTGACTCCGTCCGGAGCCTGCCACGCGTCGGTCGCAGGATGCCGATCACGCCGCCGATCGGCTCTCTGTTCGTCGCGTGGGAGGACGCCGAGGTGATCGAGCACTACCTCGATTCCGCCGAGCCGGCCCTAAATCCCGACGAGCGATGCGAGCAGCGCAAGCTGCTTACGAAGATTCATGAGCGCGGGTGGTCATTCCTACCACTGCACCAGGCTATCTCCCGCGCCGAGGACCTCGTCGCTCGGCGGCATGTCACGCCGTTGAGCCATGACGAGGAGCACGAATTGCACGCGCTGCTCGGCGAAGCCTCCCGCCAGACGGCGCGCCACTCCGATCCGGACGCGACCTCGCGAGCCCACGGGATCGCGGTACCGGTCTTCGACGGCACGGGCCGAGTTACGTCCACGATCTCGGTGTTGCGGCCGAACTCGGTGCTGACGGCGACGGAGGTCCAGGCGATCGCGGCACGCATGATGACCACCGCGCACGAGGTTGCGACGATTGCCAACGCCGGCACGTAACCGCCGTCAGGCCGGGGTTTCTGCTATTGGAAACCCCGGCCATCGTTACCTCATCAGGGATCCGACTGCTGGCGCGCCAGAGCTCGAGCGCGAGCATATCTCAGGTGAACCCGAAGGCGGCGCCGCCCGCGGGGCATGCCACTCATCGGATGTCGCCCCAGTACATCGGCCATCATGTGGACGCAAAGGGGGACGCTACGCCGTCATCGGCGTGCTGGGTCGACGCGGCACACGCGCGCGCAGCCGTCTTCCACGCCACCGCCGCAATCACGGCGCGCAAGACTCGCTGCACAGCAGCCGGCTGCACCACGAGTAACCGCGACAACCCGCAGCAGAACAGCTTGGCGCGCACGTACTTCCCCAAAGGGAACCGACCTGTTCCACCCACTCCGTCGACGACCTCGTCGCGATCGCCACATGCAGGCCACGCTCACGAAAGTCCCCGATCGGACGACAGCGACACACCACTTCGACCGGCTCGTCGCAACACCCGTCCCTCCGGGTGTTGCGACGAGCCATTGAGTCCGCTGCGTCGCCGAACCCAGTCACCGCAACACCTCTCGGCGCTGGTGTTGCAATCTCCGCTGGAATCCAAGATGCCGTACAAGCAGCACCGCTCGTCGCGAAGTCGTGCGCCCTGTCCCGGTCAACGTCCTTCCGGGCGCCTCCCGCAACAACGGCGAGCGATCGCCGGCTCCAGCACTGGACGAGGCTTGTTCGTCAGAGCCTCATCGGTCGATCAGAAGATCGCGATGGGGTTCAACGGCGATCCAGTGCCTCCCACGATCGGCAGCGGGGCGAAAACCATGGCCGCCTCGTAACGACCCCGCGCTGCGCATTCCTCTGCGAACCGCTCGAGGTGCAGGTTGTCGAGCAACAGGACACCAGCAGCGGTCAGCGACAGCGCGTGAATCGGCGCCTTTACGCCCTCGACGCGCGGCGGCCGCAGCTCGTTGCCCGTATCGGAGCCGAGGATGGCGACTCCGCGTTCGGCGGCCCAGACGAATGCCTCCGGGGTTAGCCCGGAGGCCAGCTGCGAAACCGTTGCACGCCCCATCGGGCCGTCGGCATCAGCTCCACTACGCAGGACCAGGGCGTCTCCAAGCCGGAGCTCCAGTCCCACCTTCGCCATCAGATCCTCGAGCAGCTCGGGGGTGACGGCCGTTCCCATCGGACAGCCGCCGCCGACCATGCGAGGGAGGTCGACCAGCACTGCACGCGCGATGACGCCGTCGAATGTCGGCCGCGCGGAGCCCCACGTCGATCCTGTCGTCGTCATCACCTCTTCAGCGGCGACCCCGCCGAAGTACTTCCCCTCGAACGCCATGTGGCATAGCGCATCGAGGTGGGTCACCGCGCGGCCGTGGTACTCCAGACCGACGAAATCGCGGTAAGCCTGCGGCTCGGGAACCTGTTGGTCACCGAGTTCGACCATGTAATGCAGAGTGGGTTGCGGATTCGACTCACTCGCCACCGTGTCGAGGTCGCGGGCCATACTGACCGACAAGCCTTCGTCCACCAACGCGAGCGTGCGCAGCACTGTCTCTGCGCTGATCGCCGCGAGCGCACCGCGCTCATCGGGCTCCCGGTCGGGACCCCACGTGCACAGACGTTGGTGCAGAGCGACGAACTCGTCGTAGCTCATCCTGTGCGCAGAATTGAGCTCTGCCACGAACGCGGAGGATTCTTCCGACGGGTCAGTCATGCAGTTGCCCTATTCGTGCCGTGGTGCGGTAGTGCTCAGCGAGCAGATCGGTGCCCCAGTCATGGCGCAAGTCGCGCCAGACCGTGTGGATGTGGTTGGGATTACCGTTCACACGGTCGGCCTCCAGAAGAAAAGTCGGCCCTGAAACCGAGTAGTAGATCATCATCGCGTTGTCGATCTGACCGGTCGGGCCCGCCCACGAGAACCGGATTGCGTCGCGGCCGGCGTCCTCGATCTCGCGTAGAGCCTGCCGGGCCAGCGGGTCGGCGCACCGCGTCAGGTACAGCTGGATGATCGCGTTGACAGTGTCCCGCTGCGCACCCGACAGTTCGTCGTAGCGGATGCCGCGGTCAGCGAAGTCGATGTCGACGACTGGATCGTTGCGCGAGGCGATGTCCCAAGGAGAGTCGGCGGAAAGCTGAGCGCGCACGAGCTGGTCCGCACTGAGATCGTTCATGAGCCCGATCCCCAGATCTTCCTCGACAGCGAGGGTCCGTACGAGCGACCCGTCCGGCGCTGTGTGAACGCGCGGATTGGCGCCGAACATTTGCGGCGTCGCGGAGATTTCGTCGCCGACCACCGTGAAGTGCACCCCCACGTGGTGGCCGTTGAACCGCCACGCCCAGGCCGAGTCCGTTGTGGGATCGCCGAAAATGCGCACGTAGTACGCGAGGGGATTGCGGATGGGCCAGCGCGGATGGTCGATCGCCTTCTCGATTGCCTTCAGCGGGACTTCCAGCTCCATGATCGAATGAAGCGTCGTGACACCGGACGGGCTCATCCCTGCGGCGAGCAGGGCGTACACCAGCTCGCGCTGTACTCCCGTCAAGGCGTCGATGCGGAGGCCAGGCCGTGCTCCTGGGTTGTACTTCCACTCGCGGAAGCCGCCGTCGTCCAGCACGCCGCCCGCCTCGGCTCGCTCGTCCTCTGCGAGGCTGTCGAGGAACTCGCGCGCGATGGCGCGCATCCGTGCCCCCACTGCCGCGTGCGGAAGCAAGTACCCGGATCCGGCTTGTCCGGCTTGCGACCCGAACCTTTCGAGCACAGCTCACCTTCCTTCGGCGCCGTCGTCCTTAACGCGAACGCGTGTTCTGATTCCAGCATCCAGCACGCGCCGTCGACCGTCAAGCCGTTGGGCCCTTCGCTTGACGGTGCTGGAAACCACGGCTTACGATCCGAGAAATCGTTTTCTCACGTGACTGCTCGGTCTCCCGTGAGCTGCAACCACCCAGTTCGTTGCTCGTCCCGACGTGAAGGAGAGTCCAAGGATGCTCAGTCGGAAACGATCTGCCAGGAGGACCCGGTGACGGGCGGCGACCCGTTTGCCGTCCTCAGCCTGCCCTTCGGGGTTCGCCCCGACCCCGATGAGTTCATCCAGGCGGCGATGCGCTGGCACTTCGGCGAGGACACAGGCTCACGGTTCTGGCTGTCACGCGCCGCATCGCTCGGATTCGACCCGATCTCGGACATCACGACCTTTCCCGACCTCGCGCGCTTCCCGAACGTTACCGATGAGCTGCGCGATGTACCGCTGGAGGATCTGATCCCACAGGGCTACGGGCACCGCGCGGACGTCGTCTCGATCGTCGAAAGCGGCGGAACGACAGGAGCTCCGAAGAGCCTGCCGCTAGTCGCTGACTTCACCGTGCGGATGGCCGAACGCGAAGCAGCGGCGTTGCGAAGTAGAGGTGTTGGCGCCGGCAAAGGCTGGCTCGCGGTGGTGCCGAGCGGACCGCACGGCGGCTACGAGCAGAGCAAGCGCACGGCACGGATGTTCGGTTCATACGTGTTCGGGGTCGACTTCGACCCCCGTTGGGTCAAGAAGCAAATCACGGCCGGGAGAACACGTGAGGCCGACGAGTACGTCGACCACATTCTGGATCAGGCTGCCATGATCCTTACGCGGCAGCGAGTCAACCTGTTGCGAACCACTCCGCCGCTGCTGGCTCGCATCGCTCGGCACGATGATCTCGTGCAGATCATCCAGAAGAACGTGGAATATATCCATTGGGGCGGCGCCTCCATGGATCCCGACACCCGAGATTTCCTGCGCACCGCGGTGTTCCCGGGCATCGCGATTGTCGGCGCCTACGGGACGACGATGGCATTGGGATCCGGCGGGATCGAGCGCCCGGGCCTCTCCGACGACGACCCCTGTATCTTCGACCCTGGCCCGAACCCGCACACGAGCGTGCGAGTCGTCGACCCGGAAACCGGCGCGCGGGTCGAGTTCGGCGGGCGTGGGCGGATCGCGATCGACTTCGTAACCCGTGGCCTCTTCGTCCCGAACAATCTGGAGCGCGACGAGGCCACCCGCACGCCCGCTTTGGATGCCGACCAGATCGGCGACTCGTTCGCCGATGTCGCCCCGGTCGCCGAGTTCGGTGGGACCGCCGTTGTGGAGGGCGTGTATTGATCGCGCCACGCACAACGCCCTATGTCATCGACGCCCTCATCCCCTCCGGGCCGTACCGCTCACGTCACCGCGAGGAGCTCCTCGACGTCACCGGAGCAGTACTGGGCGAGCTGACGATCGCACCTCCGATCGTCGTGAGCCGGGCAATGAGCGGCCTCCGCAAGGGAAAGCCAATGCCGCGGGCCGCGCGGATCGCCGCGTTGCGCAACGCCGCCGCGCGATACTGCGAAGAGGCGGTCGCCGGGCTCGACCTGGACACCTATCGCCACCTCGTGAGCAGGCTCACCGGGCTAGGCATCACCGAAGTCTCCGCAGCCACCGAACGGGTTGCCAATTCGATTGGCAATGCCTACGACGAAGCTCAATACGGGCGGCCCATTTCGGTCAGCGACGACACGCACTCGCCGGCGGCGTGGAAAGGCACCGGTCTATGGGCGCGCCGTGGTGACGTGTTCGCTGTGCTCGCAGCAGGCAACCACCCAGCAGTACACGCTGGCTGGCTGCAGGCCCTCGCATTGGGCTACCGCGTCGCCATTCGACCTTCACGTCGAGAACCGCTCACCGCGCACCGGCTGGTGAGCGCACTGCACGAGGCCGGCTTCTCCACCTCGGACGTCGTGATGCTGCCGACCACCCACGATGGCGCCGACGAGATCATGCGCGCGTCCGACCTCGCGATGGTTTATGGCGGCCAAGAGGTGATCGACAAGTACGACGCGAAGAACGTCCTCGCGCGCGGTCCCGGCCGCTCCAAGATTCTCGTCGCTGCGCCGTACGACTGGCGCGACCAGCTCGATCTGATCGCGCTGTCGGTCACTCGCGGCGGCGGCACGGGCTGCACGAACGCCACCTGCGTGCTCGTGGAGGGCGACATGAGCACCGCGGCGGAGCTAGCGCAGGCACTAGCCGAGCGGCTGGCGCAGTACGAACCACGTCCGCCGGACGACCCGCAGGCGCTGCTCCCCGCAGCCCGTCGCGAGGTCGCGCGGGGACTCAACGCAGTGCTCGCGGCGAGCGCCAGTGAAACAATCCGCGTGCTGGGCGGCGGGGGTGTCATGCACGAGCTGGGCGACAGCAGCGCAGTACTCACCCCTGCGATTCAGCTGCTCAGCGAGCCGGCGCAGACCCAGACCATCGCCGTCGAGCTGCCGTTTCCGTGCGTGTGGGTTTCGTCGTGGTCGTCCGCCGACGGTCTCGCACCGCTGCGCAACTCGGTACACCTTACGTTGATGACCGACGACGAGGACCTCATCGAGCAGTCGCTCGAGGACCCGACGATCCGCAGCACTTTCGTCGGCCCGGTGCCGACCACCTTCAGCGACCCGGCGGTCCCGCACGAGGGGATCATCTCCGAGTTCCTGATGACTCCGAAGGGATTTCTACGTCAATGAAGTACACCTGGCTCGGCAACACCGGGTTGAAGGTCAGCAGGATCACGCTCGGCTGCATGAGCTTCGGCGACACATCGAGCGGGTTCAACGAGTGGGCGCTGGACGATGAGGCCGCCGAGCCCGTCTTCAGGAAGGCCGTCGAGTCGGGAATCACGTTCTGGGATACCGCCAACGTGTACGGGTTCGGTACTTCCGAAGAGATCGTTGGCCGCGCGATCGAGAAATACAGCCGGCGTGAAGACATCATACTTGCGACCAAAGTGTTTTTCCCATGCACAAGGGTCCCGGCGGATCCGGTCTTTCGCGGGGCGCAATCCTCGAGAACATCGATGCCTCACTGCGGCGCCTCGGCACTGACTACGTGGATCTCTACCAGATCCATCGCTTTGACGCGGATACTCCGATCGAGGAGACAATGGAGGCTCTCCATGACGTCGTCCGCGCTGGCAAGGCCCGCTATCTCGGTGCATCGTCGATGTGGACGTGGCAGTTCGCTTGCATGCAACACACAGCCGATCTCGGCGGCTGGACCCGCTTCGTCTCGATGCAGGACCAGTACAACCTCATGCAGCGCGAGCAGGAGCGCGAGATGCTCCCCTACCTTGCCAATCAAGGTATTGCGAGCCTGCCATGGAGTCCCCTGGCAAAGGGGCGCCTCGCCCGCCCCTGGGCGTCGCGTCGCACGGCCCGCTCCGACACCGATCCTGCCCAGGATCGCTTCTACAGTGCCGACCAAGCGGTCGCCGACGCCGTCGAAGACGTCGCCGGCCGGCGTGGCCTCCCGATGGCTCAGGTGGCCCTCGCCTGGCTGCTCCGCAACCCCGTAGTGACCTCGCCGATCGTCGGTGTCACGAAACCCAGCCAACTGGACGATGCAATCGCAGCGCTCGACATCGAGCTGAGCGACATCGAACTTCGCCAAATCGAGCAGCCGTACACGCTGCGGATGCCAGTCGGCTACTGAACCTGCCTCACTGGGGTAACAGCGGTACCTGAGGTGAACCACGACTCCAGGTTGTCGAGCACAAGTTGGCCGATCGCCCGCCGCGTGGCAACACTGCCTGATGCCACGTGCGGTAGCACGACTGCAGTCGGGCAGTCGAGTAGTTCGGGTGGCACTAGTGGCTCGCCCTCGACGACGTCCAACCCTGCAGCGGCGATGCTGCCAGACCGCAGCGACGCGACGAGCGCATCAGTATCGACTACCGAGCCTCGCCCGACGTTGATGACCACGCCTTCCCGCCCGAGCGCACCAAGCACGTGCGCGTTGACGGCGTGGTAGGTCCCGGCTCCACCGGGAAGCACGACCATCAGTGTGTCGACGGCTGCAGCCAGGCCGACCAATGTGTCGTAGTAGGCATAGCGCTCCGGCACATCGCCGCGGCGACGACGGTTGTGATAGGAAATCCGCAGGCCAAACCCCTCCGCACGATGCGCGATCGCCAGCCCGATCCGGCCGAGTCCCACCACACCGAGAGTTCGGCTGGCGAGCGTCGTCGGGCTAAGCCGATACGGGCCGTCGGAAGCCCAGTGGCCCTCGCGCACCCAGCGTTCTGCAGCGCTCAGCTCACGCACGGTCATGAGCAGCAGGCCTATGGCTGTGTCGGCGACCTCGTCGTCGAGCACTCCTGGAGTGTTGGTGACAACAACGCCTCGCTCAGTCGCTGACCTCAAGTCGACATAATCGAAGCCCACGCCACCGCAGGTGATGATCTGGAGATTCGGCAAGCGATCAAGGAGCCGTCCGTCGACCGCCGTGGCGCCCGACGCCAGCAGTGCGGATACGTCGTGGCCACGGGCTTGCAACACAGCCTCACGGTCGACGTCCCACGCCTTGATCAGGTCGTAGCGTTCGGCGCACCGCTCAGCCACTACTGGCTCCATTTGATCGACCATCAGCACGGTGGGCCGGCCACCAATACGCCGATGACTGCACGACATCCTGCAAACCTCCTTGCGGTGACCGAACGAGTCGCTACCGCGATGTAGTCGCGGAAGCCGCGCGTCGAGGGTCGCCCACCGGTCTCGTCATGATTGGTGCGGACATCGCAACGCGGTGGCTACGATGCAAACTGGAAAAGGCTCTGTCTGATCAGAAGGAACTTCAATGCTGACCATCCGCGACGTCGCCGCGGCCGCGGGGGTGTCGGTCGCGACGGCCTCGCGTGCGCTCAACGGCAACGACCGCGTGGACCCTAAGCTCGCACGGCGGGTGCTCCGCGCCGCCGAACGGATCCAGTACCGACCCAACGCAGTAGCGCGCAGCCTGCGGCGGCAGGTGAGCACCACACTCGCGCTGATCATCCCCGACATCAGCAATCCATTCTTTACCGCCGCCGCGAGGGGCGCCGAGGACCTGGCGCACGCCCGCGGTTTCAATCTGCTGCTGAGCAACACCGACGAGGACCACGACAAGGAGGCGACCTACTTGCGGGTCGCCGAAGAAGCCATGGTGACCGGCGTCATCCTGGCCCCCCGCGACAGCACCACCGACATCACGCGCCTTCGACGCGCGGGTATCCCGGTCGCTCTGATCGATCGCCACCTCGATCAGCCCTGCGACGGCGTGTTCGTCGACTCGCGCCAAGGCGCGCGCGACGCCACCGAGCAGTTACTGAAGGGCGGTTGGCGTCGGCCAGCCTGCATCACTGGCCCACGCACCGCCCAGACTGCGACCGACCGCGCCGCCGGGTACACCGACATCACCGCGGCCAACGCTCTGGACTCTCTCATCGCGTACGGCGACTTCCGCGAGTCCGGTGGGCGCGACGCCGCTCGACTGCTGCTCAACGCCGCCGAGCCACCGGACTCGTTCGTGGTCGCGAACGCGGCAATGGCGTTGGGCTTGCTGGGTGAGCTGGGAGACCGCGGCCTGCAGGTTGGCGTCGACATCGGCGCGATCACCTTCGACGACGCGCCGTGGGCGCCGTACGTAAGCCCGCCGATGGCTGTGGTCGCCCAGCCGGCGTACAAAATCGGCTCGACCGCCGCGGCGATCGTGATCGACGCAATGCAGGACGAGAACTCGCAGCCGGGTTCCCATCAGATTGTGCTCCCCACCCAGCTCGTGGTTCGTGCCAGCGCTCGGCGGGCTGCTCCGCGAGTGTCGGATTCCCGGTCGAGCCTTCCGGCTACCTCAGCCTGACCAGCGCCGAGATAATCATCTGATCGGGAATCCGACAACCGCCGTCGTCTTGACCTGCTTCGATCTCGATCGATCCGGCCTACCCCACCTATCCGGTCACGTCCGTGACCCGGCCAGCCGCCTCACCGCCGCCGGCGACTACATGGGCCTGCTCGTTGTCGTCAGCTTCGCCGGCCTCGGAGAACCCATACACCTCCGGAAGAACGAAGGTCGCGACCAGCCAGGTCGTAATCGGGAAGATCGCTGTGATCAGCGCGGCCCAGCCGATACCGAGCGCACTGAACAGCAGGGGGAAGACGAGCGCCGCGACGAAGGCAGCGGTTTTGGTGGACAGGTTACCCAGCCCCGACAGCGTTCCACGGTAACGAGGACGGGCAACGACGGCCAGGACGGTCTGACCACTCTCGTTGTCCCAGTAGTGACCCCACAGCATCACCGCGGCACCAACCACAACCAAGACCACCTGGGTGTTGAACATGCCGATCGCGGCGACCACCAGGCCCGTGGTCGTCAGTGCCGCGCCCCAGCGAGTGAGGCCCCGGTGCCCGATCTTTCGCAGCAGCAGCGGGCCGATTGTCGCGGCGATCGCTGCGACGATGTTGACTCCGATGCTGAATAGGTTGCTGCCAATCTGGTTGGAGAGACCGACGCTGACCAGAATGAACGGGACGTAGAAGCTGAATGCCCAGAACTCGCCAGACTGATTGAAGTTGGCTACCCAACCGAAGATGGACGCGCGGCGCCGGAATTTGTCGGTGCGCAAGTCACTTAGCACCTCGCGCACAGAGGGGCGCTCGACAATGACGTTCTCGTCAGGCAGAAAATCGAGCACATCGCCGTACACCGGGCGCGCTGCCTCCTTCGCATCAAGAAACCGACCACGGTCAAGGAGCCATGCCGGTGTTTCGGGCAGCCCACTGCGAAGGAAGATGAGGACCACTGCCGGGATTGCAGGGAATGCGAGCACGATCCGCCAGAGCAGGTTGGGCGACACATCGGCCGCCATCAGGATTGTGACGAAGATGGCTGCGATCACGGTTCCGAAGGCGAACATGCTCTGCCACCGGTTGGCCATGACCTCGCGCTTGGCCCGCGGCAGCACCTCCATCATGTAGGTGAAGCCGTTCGGAATGTCCGCACCGAACGGCACACCGGCCAGCACCCGGATCACCGCTAGCCAGAGCATGCTCGGCGCAAAGCCCTGCGCCACAGCGAGAACTGCGAACACGATCATCGAGGCCAAGAAGATCTTTCGACGGCCGAACCTATCTGTCAGATAGCCGCCGAGGACAGACCCGATCATCCCGCCGATGTGCAGACCCGCTGATGTGAACGCGAGCAAGAACGTGCTCGGATGATAGAGATCTTTGAGGAAAACCAGGATGAACGCCAGCGAGTAGAGATCCCACGCTTCGATGAGCAGCGTCGAGATCATGAGCCAGCCGGCCCGCGTCGACCCGACATTTTCCTGCTGTTCGATCTTGTTCTTCGCGCGTGTTATCAGCGCGTTTGCCTGATTCCGTTGCAATGGAGCCTCCTGGGTCGTCATTGATCAGCGCGCTCGTTCGACAAACGGTTTGAGTCGACTGCTCGGGTTCACCGGCAGCGCGGGAACCTGCGAAAACAGTCGAGTAATCGATTTCTCGCGGAGAACTAGGCTTGGCCACATGTGCTGTCAAGGTTCCGCGACGACGCATTCCTGACACGGAGGCGGGCACGGCGACACGGCGGTCGGCCGAGCAGCTCGGAGCTGGTCAGCCAGGCCGGTTTGGGTCAGCTGCGGCGCGTCGCCGCAGTCTTCTTCGACGCAGCCTTGCGCGACGCTTTCGCCGTACCGCCCGCCGTCAGGTAGGCAAGCGCTGCCGTCTGGAGTTCGACAGACGCCTGCTCCCACGTGCCAGTGAAGACTTCACCACCGTATGTGCCACTCACAGGACGGCGGAGCAACACACCACTGATCAGCTGGAACGCCATGCGCAACGCGACGTCGGGATCCTCGTGGCGGATGGCCGCGGCATCGCGCATCGCCGCGGTGCGGAACGCCTCGAACACCGTGTCGAGCCACGCCACACCACGTGCATGCATCTCTTCGTCCGTGCCGCTGGCTGCCATGAGCGACTGGAAGAGCCGCTCGGCGGCGGAGAACTCCTCCACGAGACAGGTGACGAACTCCCGGACCACCGCCACCAACGACGGCTGGGCTGCACCCAGACGCGCCGCGAGCGCCTCCTCGACGCGGGTGAACTCCCGGTCCTTCACGACCCGTAGGAGCGCGTCCTTGCTCTCGAACCGGCGGTAGATGCCACCGATAGACACTCCGGCCTCGGTAGCGACTCCCGTCATCGTGAAGTCGTGGATTCCGTCGCGGTCCAGAACAACCCGTGCGGCTTCCAGCACAAGCGCCAACGAACGCTTGCTCCGCACCTGCTGCGGCGTTTTCACCAGACCGGTCGTGGAGCTCACCTCCGACATGATAACCGAGGTTCGTCTCCAGCCCGTCCGACACGTCGCTCACGGTCGCTCCTGAAGCACGGCGCGGTAGTGCTCGGCGAGCAAATCGCTACCCCAGTCGTGGCGCAGGTCGCGCCAGACAGAGTGAACGTGATTCGGGTTGCCATTGGTGCGGTCATACTCCAACAGGAAAGTAGGGCCCGAGACCGAGTAGTAGATCAGCGTCGTGTCGTCGATCGACGCACCTGGCCCAGCCCAGGCGAAGCGGATGGCGTCCCGACCTGCGGACTCAATCTCCTCGAGAGCACGCGCCATCACCGGCTCGGTGCAGCGGGCAAGGTGGAGTCGCACAATCGCATCGACAACCCCTCTCTGTGCCGGCCCCAGCTCGTCGTAGCGGATACCCCGGTCCGATAGGTCGAGCTCGACGACCGGGTCGTCACGCGATGCGATGTCCCAAGGGGCTTCCTCAGCGATCTGAGCTTGGCGGAACTGGCCGGCACTGAGATCGGTCGCCAACCCGATCCCGAGGTCCCCCTCGCTTCCGAGCGTGCGAAGGACCGTGCCGTCTGGTGCAGTGAACACGCGCGGGTTGGCCCCGAACATCTGCGGCGTCCCGGTGACCACGTCGTCGGCCATGGTGAAGTGCGCCGCGAGGTGATGACCGTTGAATCGCCATGCCCACACCCGGTCGGTCCGAGGGTCGCCCAGAATTCGCACGTAGTAGTGAAGGGGGTCGCGCGTGCGCCAGCTCGGGTGGTCGATGGAAAGTTCGTGGGCCTTCAACGGGATCTCGAGCTGCATGATCGCCCGGGCTGTCTCGAACCCCGATGGGCTCATACCCGTCGCAAGCAGGGCGTACACCAGTTCGCGCTGCGCGTCGGTCAGGTCGTCGATGCGAAGGCCAGGCCGCTCCCCAGGCAGGTACATCCACTCTCGGAATCCGGCGTCGTCCATCGAGCCGCCAACCAGCGCCTGCTGTTGCTCGTCGAGCGCGTCGAGCAGGTTCTGCGCCGCGACACGCATACGAGCACCCACCGCTACGGGAATGACTGATTCGAACACTGTCCGCCTTCCTCTGAGCGACGTCGATCAACGCGAACGCGTATTCTGGTTCCAGAGTTCACCACCTCGCCCGCCGTCCGTCAATAAGCACGGAGAATCTGGCGATGCCTGCAAGCTCCGGCAGTGGCGCGCACTGGCACGGTCAAGGTGAAACCGGGCCTCACCCCGCTCGCCCGGAGAGCGTCGACCAGGTGGCGCAGAGTGCGGGCCCCACCTAGCCGCGGAACATGTACCTTCCGGGCTTTCCGGAGATGGCGAAGGACTTCGACACATCACCGACAATGGTCCAGCTGACGTTGTCCTCGTTCTTGATTGGCCTGGCCATCGGCCAGTTCGTCATCGGCCCGCTATCCGACGGGATCGGCCGTAGACCGCTTCTACTGAGCGGTAGCATCCTCTGCGCCGTCGCCGTCGTGGTCTGCGTCGTGGCTCCGACTATCGAGGTCCTCATCGCCGCGCGGTTCTTCCAGGGTATCGGCGGCGCTGCGGGGATCGTTCTCGCTCGGGCGATCGTCGCCGACCTCACCGAAGGGGTGACGACCGCCCGGCTGATCAGCGCGCTGATGGTACTCGCAAGCACAGCACCCATCATCGCGCCGAGCATCGGCGGCGTGGCGGTTCTGCTCGGCGGGTGGCGCACCGCGATGGGCGTACTGCTGGCTCTCACCGTCGTCATGGTCGCGCTCGCTGGTGCACTAGTCCCTGAGTCGCTTCCCCCCGAACGACGACGCCCCGCGGGCTTGCGCACGGTTATCACCAACGGCCGGGCGGTGCTTACAAGGCGCCGCTATCTGGGATTCATGTTGACCGCGGTGTTCGCGTTCGCCAGCGTTTTCTCCTACTCGTCTTCATCTTCGTTTGTTCTGCAGGGCACGCTCGGTCTCGGCCCGAGCGCCTACGCCGCAGTCTTCGGGATCAATGGCATCGGCATGGTGCTCGTCGGCACGCTCGCCGTCCGCCTGGCCGGACGCGTCCGATTCGTCCGACTGGCCACCGTGGGGCTATCGCTCTCGCTCGCGGCATCCACCACACTGAGTCTGCTCGGCTCTGCTCCAAGCCTGGGTGTCGCATGGCCGTTAATGACAGTCGGAGTCGCCTCGTTGGGCTTGGTCCTGGGCAGTGCGACTGCGCTCGCGACTCAGGAGGCGCGCGACTACGCCGGCACTGGCTCGGCCTACCAGGGCGCCCTGCAATTCGCCGCCGGCGCGCTGGTCGCACCCATCGTCGGACTCGCCAACGGCGGCCCGTGGGCGATGGGCGCCTCGATGGCGGCGTGCTCGGTCATCGCGCTCGCCGCCCTGCACTGGGGCGATGGCGGTCCCCGACACGCTATCGACCAAGCCTTCTAAGGCTCGAAAGAGCGCCGGTGGCGGGATAGGGCGGAGGTGCACCTGCGTGCATCTCCGGCTCGCCGACGAGCTCCGCGATGGCGCAGTGGACGCGGAGCAAGTCGATCAGCTGAGGGCGAGGTTGCCGTTCGAATCTCGATCTCGGATCAGGTCAGCCGTGCGCACGGACCAGCAAGCTGATCACAATCCGCATCTGACGTCGCTCCCCCACCTGCGCAGCAGAGTCAAGGATCGATGTCCAAGATCGAGCCGGAATCCGGAGTTCAGGGCTGCGGGACGAACCCGCCCTCGACCCGATCTTCGGAGGTTCCGCCGTGTGCCTGATCGACCGTTCTCCAGTGCGCCAGACCCAGACGCTCGATCCGAGCTCGAAGGCGCCCAGCGAACGCTCCGACCTGCACTCTTGTCCGTCGAAACGCGCCGAGGAAGCGCACGACGTCACAAGTGATCCGACCTCCAGGTCGGCCGGTGCTCGGCGACGCCGCGCCCGCGAGGTCCTACTCGCGGCCGAGCTGGTGGCTCTCGCGTTGGCCTTGACCGCCCCCTCCGCTCACGCCGACACCATGGTCGTCGCCCTCGCGGCGTCGGTGACCGACGTGATCAACAACATCCGCAACTGGATCATGGGCATACTCGCCGGCCTGGCGACGGTGTTCCTGACGATCGGTGGCGTCCGGTACGTCGTGGGCGGCGGAGATCCCGGCGAAGTGGAGAAGGCGAAGACCGCCTTCAAGTCCGCGGGATGGGGCTACGGGCTGGCGGCGCTGGCACCGCTGGTCGTCGAGATCCTCAAAGGGATCGTGGGGGCCTGACCGATGGCTCGTCGGCGAGGTCGTCTACCGGCAATTCACCCGCGGCGCCGGCCGACTGCGCCACACCGCATGGCGAGGCCTGCGCAACGACAAGCCCCTCTCCGCCGTGCTCGTCCCCGCGCCCACGCGCCCTCTTCCGACGAACCCGACCCCACCCCAGGAGCCAGCGGCAGCGCCCATCGTTCTGGGCGAGCGCGTCACCGTGCAGGTGGAGCACCGCCAGCTCACGCTGTCCAACTTGGGCAAGGTCCTGTACGCGGCTGATGGGTTCACCAAGGGCGAGGTAATCCACTACTACAGCCAGATCGCCCCTCTGCTGCTGCCTCATCTGAAGGACCGCCCAGTGACGTTCGTCCGCTGGCCGGACGGCGTGGAAGGTGAGCAGTGGTTCGAGAAGAACACGCCGCGAGGCGCTCCCTCGTGGCTGCGCACCGTGCAGCTGCCCAGCTCCGGCTCGCGGGGCTCCGGGAAGACGATCGAGTATCCGCTGATCGACGATCTACCCGCGCTGGTCTGGGCGGCGAACCTCGCCGCGCTCGAACTTCACGTTCCACAGTGGACGATCTCCGACGGCGGGCGCAGCCTTCCTGACCGGCTCGTGTTCGACCTCGACCCCGGACCGGACACCTCCATCGTCGAGTGCTGCCGCGTCGCCGTACGGCTCCACGATCTCCTGACCGCCGACGGCCTTGCACCGATGCCGAAAACGTCTGGCTCGAAGGGCATGCAGCTCCTGACCGCGATCGGCACCGACGACCCGCGCGCACCCTCTGCGTACGCGAAACGACTCGCGCAACTGCTGGCTCGCGAAACCCCCAACGACGTCACGGCAGTGATGGCCAAGGCTCAGCGCACCGGACGGGTGTTCATCGACTGGAGCCAGAACAACCCTGCGAAAACCACCATCGCGCCGTATTCGCTACGTGGCCGTGAACAGGCGACGGTCTCCACCCTGATCACGTGGGACGAAGTCCGTGCCTGCCGCAAGCCGGCCCAGCTGACCTTCACCACGGACAACGTCCTCGACCGCACCGCCGAAATTGGCGACCTGCTGGCCGACCTCGCCGATCAGCATGCCCCCCTCCCGACACCGCACTAGGCCCATCCGGGGACCGCACGTCACCTTGCCCGGCCTACCGCGAGTACCGCTGGTCGTGTACAACAACCTAGGTGCCTGGCGACATCGACTATGTCCGGTTGCTCAGCGAGCTGAGCTCAGCCACCTTCAACGTGCTGCGCCCTGCGCAGCTCGCAGCCTTGCAGCGGTACGCTGCTGATCACAGCTCGAAGCCTGATCTGGCCGTTGAGCTACCCACCGGTGCCGGCAAGAGCCTGATCGCGCTGCTGATCTGCGAGGCATGGCGACGTGAAGGCAAGACGGTGGCTGTGCTCACCGGGAACAAGACACTGGCCCGCCAGATGGAGCACGAGGGGCAGCAGCTCGGTGTACCGGTCGTGCGCTTTGAGGGCGCCGGGGACACGATCCCTCTGCCTGATCGACGACGGTATCGACGGGCACAGGCAATCGCGGTCATGAACTACTGGGTGATGTTCAATCAAAACCCAGTTGTCGACAGCGCGGACCTCCTGGTTATCGATGACGCGCATCTAGCCGAGGGAGCACTAGATTCCCTTTACTCTGTCGAGATCGACCGTCACGCCCAGCCGGTTCTATTCCAAGCGCTCGTGCGGGACCTTGCGCAAGCCTTCCCTGACTATGCAACTTTCCAGGATGCCTTGGCGAATACCCCCTCGCGCACAGGTACCGAATTGCTGTCATTTCTCGACCAAAGCGCGTTCGTCGACAGATTCCGTGCGATCGTCGACTCCGCTGCAGAATTGCAGACAGATATTGACCTGCGCTACCGATGGGCCCGCGTACGCGAACGTCTCCATGAGGTGAACATCTATTGCTCCACGCGGTCACTCTGGCTGCGACCGTACGTCTACCCACTGCAAGACAATCCCCGATATGCCGATCCCGAACAGCGAATTTATCTCTCTGCAACCATTGGCGACCCGTCCGATCTTGCACGCCGACTAGGCACGAAACCAATAGTGCCATTGCCGATTGAGGCTGGCCAGGCGGCGGAGACCTACGGTCGCCGACTGCTCGTACTTAATCCGGACGACGCCGCCGACGTGCCGGTGCGACTCGCGAACATCATCGCCGCGGCGTTGCGGATCCAGCCCAAGAGCGTGTGGCTGTGTGCGTCTAAGCAGGACGCCGAGGAGTATCGCACTGCCATCGCCTCGTGGCTGGGAGCTATGAACCTACCTGCGGGACCCACATGGCTGCTGTCAAGTCTTGGAGACGAGATTGAGCAGTTCAAAGCAGCGTCGGCTGGACACTTGTTTGTGGGTGGTCGCTTTGACGGAATGGACTTCTCGACCGATCAATGCCGTCTAGTGATCCTCGCAACCCAGCCGCGAGCCATCAATCCGCAAGAGGAATTCGCCGCTGAATACCTCCGCGATGCCGGGTTCATGATGCAGCGCTTGAATCAGCGCATCGTGCAGGCGCTGGGAAGGTGCAATCGGGCTGCGGACGATTTCGGCGTCTACATCCTCGCGGATCGTCGCTTTGGTGCCCACTTCGGTCAGGAGTCACGCCGACGGGGCTTGCCCGCGAATGTGCAGGCCGAGATTGACCTCGCGGAGAATGACACCCTACTTGAGGATAACGCTCTTGTGGCGCGGGCCACCGCGTTCCTCAAGCGCGACTTCCAGGATTTCGACCGCGACTTGGCTCAGGCTGCCTCGGCATTGCCGCAGATCGCGAACGGCCTCGGGCGCGATGACTCCATTGCCGAGGTAGCCGGATGGCTGGAGTTGCATTCACGACAAGACTACTGTTCCGCGGAGGAATCTTTTCGCCAGAGACAAGAAGCATGCAGCACGTTAGGGATGCGCGAACTCGGCGCATTCGCACAGTGGTGTGGAGCGAAGGCTGCTTTTTTGGAAGGTCGCCGCGGGGATGCGACTGCTGCGGTCCGCTCTCTCGACATACTCCAGCATGCCATTGCGCGCGGTGGAGTCTCGTCGTGGTTCAACCGTCTGCGCTCATCTCTTCTCCGTCATCAACAACAGGCACCAGCAGCCCGGACCGTCAATCCGGATGATTTCCGCGTTGTAATGATACAGAGCTTCGACGACCGTCTGGAACACGTCGGCATAGGTCCTCGGTTCGAAAAGTGGCGAGCGCGTCTTACTGCCGGATTGACCTCCAGAAGCCACGATCAATACGCCGAAGCGCTTCAAACTTTTGGAACCCTGCTCGGATTCAGCACAACACGACCTAGCTATGGGGCCGCCACAGATTGCCGGTGGCGTGGGGTATTCGGCAATCAACGTGAAGTGGTGACCTGGGAAGCAAAGATTGAGCATCAGGACACCAGCGCCGTCGACGCACATGCCGTAGGTCAAGCGCACAACCAGGCATCACGCGCATGGACAGAACTCAACAGCCAAGGCTATGCGGTCCGAGGCGTCATCGTCACACACCTCGAACAACTTGATCCCGCCGCGGCCGCCAGCATTGGGTTCATCAAAGTAGTTCGCCAGGATGCCGTTGCAGCGCTGTGGACTCGCGTCAACGAACTACTTGGGGTCTTCGCAAGTACATGGTCCGCAGAAGTCCCCGAAGCACGGCTCGCGGCAGCCGAGAGCGTGTCGGCATATCTTCCAGCTACGGGTTGGCTCATTCGCGCCCTTGATGCCACAACCATATTTGCCGACGGTGAAGCACTTCTGCGGGAGTGGCCGAGGTAAGCCGTCGCGACGGCGAACCGTGCGGTCGAGCGGGTGCGGCGTGTGCGCGGGGAGCTCGCCGCTCTGCTTCCAGCAAGTGGGCTGCGGAGGGGCACCACCGTCGCCGTGGAGGGGTTGACCGCGCTCCTCGACCGGACGATCGAGCGCGCCAGCGGATTCCCGGTCGAACCCGCCCTCGGGACCTGCTCGATCAGGAGTTCGACGAGCTTCGGCTTCACGAGGTTCATGCTCACTCGTGACGCTGGGTCTCCAGAATGTTAGATTTGAGTTTGCACGGGGTGGGCTGCGGTGCGCACAAACCAGGCCACGCAGGGTGCGCTTGACGCGTCGAGGTTCAGTCGGGCCCGTGTTCAGGTGGCAGCTGCGGCGTCTGGGCGACCTCGGCGAGTGCCACCCGCCGCAGCCGCGCCGGCGGAGTGACGTCGGCCGCAGCCCCGGCAACCCGGCGATCTGGCGGAACCCAGTCACTTCGCGCGCGCTGACCGCATTCCCCGAGGGGGGCGTTCGAACCTGGCGCGCTCGATGGCTAGCTGTCCACTATCGGGCCGGCGGATCTACACCATGCGCGAGTGGATGGGCGGCGACAAGCACTTCTCTCAGACTGTCACTCCAGGCGGAGGCTCGACAGCTGTAGACGGAAAGGCGTTCTATGAAGTCGGCGGAGCGTTCTTCGATCCTACAAGCTCCCAGTACAGGGTGTACTACCCGACCGACTTCTTCCGTTGTGATACGGCAAACTACATCCCCGGTACTGCTCAAGGGTGCGTCTTCACCGGAAGGACGCTAGTGCTCAACTATGGGCCGGAGAGGTCGCGGTACCCCGACGTGGTTAGTCACGTTTTGACAGCCCAGTCAGCGCCAGGAGTCACCAAACCTGGAACGTTCTCTCTGATTCCAGGCGGCGTGAACTCAGGATATCCTCTGACTCGACTACTTCCCGAAAGGGATACAGCCACATACAACAGAAACCACGCGAAGGCAGTTTCGACCTGCGTGCAGTTCTGGGGTCAGAATTACACGCAAGGTGGCAGGCTGGATTGTGACGAATATCCATTTAGGTCAACCTATCAAGGTGCAGCCCATAGCGACACGCAGACGGCAGTCGGCTACTCCGCGACACCGCTTGATAAAACTCAGAACCGTACAGCTGGCAGCGACCTTGGGCTATTCTACAAGAACAACAGAATTCTCGACGGCGACGGATTTTATGTTTCCGCAGACCGACCGCGTCTAAACCTTGCACGGAGGCCTCGATGCCACGATCGACCGTGACTCGTGGTGTGGTCGTGGTATCGTCGCCCTGTGGTAGCGGAAAGCGAAGAACTACGGTTCGAGGTTCCGGTGTATCCAGGACTCTTCTACCTGGTAAAGGGACGATTCGAGGCCGACGCGCACCCGGGCACGCTCGTAGGCCGGATGCTGTCGAGCCGGTTGATCTGCATCTTTGGCACGGGAGGGATCGCCTTCAACAGCCTCTTCGAATCACTCACCGCGCAGGTCATCGTCAAGTTCACAGCGGCAGCCTCAGTCGACACGCTCGATCACAATTCGACGTCGGGCTCGCTGACGTTAGGTTCAGATGGCTTCCACTTCGAGAACCCGGACCAGGTCGTGGGCGGTTCTGAAGTAGTTCCACCGACCCAAGGCACTTACCACGTGTCGGTCGAACGCTACGCGCTCGCCGATGAAACGAGCTACGTTCCGATACCCGAAAACATCAATCCAACAGGTCTGGAGCGCTGGACTTTGACCTTCACCTTGTTGGACCCTGCAGCGGCTAGCGGCTCGAACGCCTGACCTAACGAGAGCCTGGTTCATCTACCGACTAAATGACGTACGTCGATGCCTGCGATGCGCTCTGGCTCGATGCGGCCGCCGCGGAAATAGTCGACGACGATCCTGCCTTGGGCGCCGACCTCTACCCGCAGCCGAGCGCGACAGCAGCACCGACGCACGGCGCCGGCGCACGTCCACGATCGTTCGAAGCCGGTCGCGTATCAGGGTGGCTGCCGGAGCGCGGAAGCCGACAACAAGAGCCCGTCTGGCGGAGCTGTCCACGGGCCGGCTTCTTCGTGGGCGAGCTGCAAGCTCCGAGAGAGTTGCCGATGCGAGGGTGCGAAGAATCTCAGTGGTAGCCGTCGGGAGGCCACCGGGCCTGCACTGATACAACGCCGTCGGTTTGTGCGATGTTATGTGTATGAACAGAGCACGCGTCGCCTTGACGGTTACTTGCGTGGCGGTGGCCGGCTTGGGTGTTTGGTTCGCTGTGGCTAAGTGGGATCAGGCCAATAGGGCCGCTACCGTAGCTTCCGCCCTAGGGGCAGTGGCCGCAGTCGGTGTTGCGGTGTGGACCGCCCTGCTCGCCTCGCCCGGTCGAGCTGGATCGGGTCGCACGATCCGGGCCGCAGGCACGGGGAACGCAACTGCCGCGGGTGCTGGCAGCAGCGCTGTCTCAGGAGTACGCGGCACAGCCGGGGAAGCGGGGCCAGTCAGCGCGCGTAACACCGGAGAAGCTCAGGCCGATGATGGCGGCAGCGTCGTCACCGGCGTCGACCTCAGCTGATGTCCAGTCGCAGGTGGTGCCGGTGAGATTGGAACTGCAGTGAGCAGGGCTGGAGCGAGGATCGGTTTGAACGGCGGGAGACGAATCAGCTTCGGTAGGGACGTGGCCGCAGGTGAGCACGGCTAGGGTCTCCAGGTCCGGGGACGCAATCGCGACTGCGCCGGGCGCGGTCGCGATCAGCGGGGCGGGCACCGTCACGGTCGCCGCCGCCCCGGCGGCGGTCTCGTACTACCGCGACCAGATCGCGCAGATCGCCCCCGACCGGTTGCTCGATCGGACCGTGGAGCTCGCCGAACTGGCTGCGTTCTGTACCGCGGCCGACGATGATGCGCCGGCGTACCGATGGTGGCGGGCACCGAAGTGGTCGGGCAAGAGCGCGTTGATGGCCTCCTTCGCGCTCGCACCGCCGCCGGGAGTGCGTGTGGTGGCATTTTTCGTCACCTCCCGCTGGGCCGGGCACGACACCAGGGAAGCATTCGTGGATATCGTGGGCGACCAGCTGGCCGAGATCCTCGGTGAGCCTAGCCCGGCGACGATGCCCCCGCATGTGCGTGACAGCTACTTGACCGGCCTGCTCGCGCGCGCCGCACAAGCTTGCCAGAGCAGGAACGAACGGCTAGTTCTGCTGGTCGACGGCCTGGACGAGGACCGCACCACCCCGCACGACCGCCCCGGGTTGGGGATCAGCATCGCCGCCGCGTTGCCTGCCCGTCCACCGATCGGGATTAGGATCCTGGTCGCTGGCCGGCCTAACCCCCAACTCCCCGCCGATGTCTCCGCCGACCATCCATTGCGCGATGCAGCCTCGCTGCGTCCCCTGGATGCCTCGGCCCACGCGAAGGTCGCTGAGGACCGCATGCTCCTGGAATTGGACCGTATGCTGCATGCCGGTCCAGAAGAACGCGATCTGCTCGGGTTACTCACCGTCGCCCGTGGCGGTCTGACGGCTGCCGATCTTGCCGAACTGACCAACCAGAGCACGCGCCAAGTTCATCGCCGGCTGCGCAAAGTCGCGGCGCGAACCTTCGATACGCGCAACGCGCACTGGCGCCCGGACAGCACCGTCTTTCTACTCGGACACGAGGACCTCCAGACAATCGCCGCCGATGAACTGGGAGAGAACCAACTGGCGGCCTACCGGCGTCACCTGCATGAGTGGGCGGATCGCTATTGCGGCCTAGACTGGCCGCCGCAGACACCGGAATACCTGCTCCGCGGTTACCACCGCATGCTCACGGCGACTAACGACCTGCCCCGTATGGTCGCCCTGAGCACCGACGCACGGCGCCACAATCGCATGCTCGACCTGTCCGGAGGCGACAACGCTGCCCTGACTGAGGTCATCGTTACTCAGGATCACCTGTTTCTCCAGAGCCCCGTCGACCTGCTGGCGATGTTGCGGCTGGCGATCCATCGCGACCACCTGATCAGCCGAAACGATGGCATCCCCGTCAATCTGCCTGCTTGCTGGGCTCGCCGCGGCTACACCGACCGCGCGTTTGCCCTTGCCAGCTCCATCAGTGACCCGGAGAACCATGTGGCTGCACTAAGTCACCTTGTATTGGCGGTGGCCGAGGTCGGTAGCCCAGCGCAAGCACGTTCATTGCTTGACCGAACGGAGGCGGCCGCGCGCAACATCAGTGACCCGTTCACACAGTCTCAATCTCTGCTGCACGTCGTCGCTGCAACCGCGACGAGAGGTGATCTGGAGCGGGCGGAAGCGCAAGCGCGTGATATCAGTGATCCCAGGATGCAGGTGCAGGCGCTGGCATACCTGGCCAAGGTCGTGACACGAGCCAATGACATCGAGCGAGCCCGCGCACTAATTGCCGACGCGGAGACGACCGTTAGCCGGAGACTCGATTCTGGCCCTCGATCCATCGAGCTAATGGCCATTGCGAAGGCACTCGTGGGAATCGGCGAGGTGCAGCGGGCAGAAGCCGTCGTTCGCAGCCTCGGCTCCTACGAACAGTCGTCGGTGCTCACCCAACTCGTCGAAGCGGTCGCGCGAACCGGCGAGGGAGAGCGCGCCGATGCCATCGCCCGGACCATCACCGACCCTGGCGGCCGGGCCGGTGCGCTCGCCCGCCTCGCCGCGACGCTCGCACAACGCGACCGTGAGGATTGCAGCGACCGCGTCCGCTCGCTCGTCAACGACGCCGAGGCGATTGCCCGCGACATCACTGAGCCGTCCATCAGGGCGAAGGTTCTCGCGGACCTGGCGGCGGTTGGAGCTCGAATCGGCGATATGGACCGCTCTCGTGCGTTGATCGACGAGGCCCAAAACGCCCTCCAGACCGTTTCCGGACACCATCAGACAATGATCTTGACCGCAATTGTGAAAGCAACCGCCGCCTGCGGCGACCTGCTGCGAGCCGAGACCATGGCCCGCAGCATTCCCGATCTGCGGTCGCGCACCATGGCGCTGCAGCAGGTGGCAATACCACTGGCACGTGCGGGCAATCTGGATCACGCCGAAGCCCTGGCCAGGGAGTTCATCGACGTGCCACTTCGTCCACACCCACGAACCGATGTGGCAGCGGCGATTGCCGAGGCGGGCGACCTCGTGCGGGCTGAAGCAGTAGCCCGCGGCATTACCAGCGCACGGCGGTGGGTATCGGCTCTGTGTGACGTCGCGGCTGCGCTGGCTGAGAGTGGCGACCTGGAGCGCGCCGAAACGCTCGTCCGCGACGAGATCGACCCACTCTGGCAGTCGTCGCCCTTGGAACGGATCGCCGTGACGCGGGCGCGCCACGGCGATCTGAATCGCGCAGAAGCCCTCGCTGACCACATCACTGACCCAGATTCCCGCGCGTCAGCGCTAGGGAAAATCGCTGCAGCGATCGCCGACGCCGGCGACTTTGAACGAGCGCGCAGGATGCTTCATCACGCTGAAAACGCTGCACGCAACATCGGTGACTTTGAGTATCAAGCCAAGTTGTTCATTCACCTGACGGAGGTGGCTGTCGACATCGGCGAGGAAGACCGAGTGCGTGCGCTGGTGGACCACGTCCTGTCCATCGTCCCCAATATCGCCGACCGCGATGGGCGCGCATTGGTGCAGGCCTGGCTCGTGGAAGTCCTTGCCCAGGCCGGAGACCTGGAGAGCGCCGAGTCCATCGCGTGCGACATCGACAACCCCGACAGCTACCTGTGGTTGTTGGCGGACATCATCGACGCGTTCGTGGACGCCGGCGATCCCCGACGTGCGCGTCTGCAGATCAACCGCGCTGAGACGCTGGTTCAAAGCTACGCCGAGCCAAGCGAGCAGGCGTGGGCGCTCGCCCATCTGGCGGGGGCACTCGTGCAAGCCGGTGACCTGGAAAATGCGCGCTCAGTGGTCGATGAAGCCGAGACCGTCGCCCACACCGTCGTCAAGGCAGAGATCCAGGACTGGGCACTGCAGTGGGTTGCTGGGGCTGCCGCATGGGCAGGTGACACGGGGCGAGCCAAAACCATCGCCGATGATCTCATCACACCTGGCCACAGAGAAGGCGCACTCACGGACGTGACGGCGATGTTCGCCGAGGAACACGCCCGAGAACACATCGAAGCCATCGCGAGCGGCATCTCCGACCCCAACCAACGGGCCACAGCGATGCTTAACCTGGCGAAATTGTCGCCGGAATGCTCCAACGAGTCCCCTGGATCAGGTGATGCTTGCCGCGTGACACCGCAATCACTCGAAAACGGCGATCCGGACTACCAGCAGCTACTAATCGCCACCAGATTGAGACTGACCGAGTGGGAGAAGTCTATCGAGGTACTCACTGCGGTGATCCCTGCGGCAGCGACAGTCGCACTACACGAAATGGGCGTGCTTGGCTGGCGACCGGTGCGCGCAGTCTCAGCCGACACCAGAGGTGAACTCTCGTGACCACGGTCGGCGAACAGATCCAGAGCGCAGACGAGGCGATCCGCTGAAGCATCCAGCTACTGGCTGCTCGAGTGCCCGAGCAGCGCCTACACCACCTTGGGATCGTTCCCCCGCAGCCACCGAAAGGCTGGCGGCACCGTGCCGGAGATCGTGCAACCGGATCGGCGGCAGCCCGGCCTCCACGACAAGCCAGCTGAACATGTGCGTCAGGTAGCCGAGGCTGAACGGACTTCCGTCGGGTCGGCCGAAGGCCAGCCCGACGGCTGACCACTGCCGACGCGAACGTGAAGTCTCCGCAACGCACTCGCGAGGACGTGATCCAGAGCCAAGATGCGCACGCTCGCCTCAGTCTTCGGCGGGCATGAACCCGGGCAGTTTGCAGCAACGCGGTGATCTTGTCGCGGCGGGCGCCGAACTCAGCCAGCAGCAGCGGTCGCGGCCAACGTTCCATACCGTTTCTGGTGCCCACACGTGGCCACCAAAGCCAGCGCGTAACGTCTCGCCGCCTCGTGGCGACTACCGACGTGATCAACTCATGGAGGAACCTGGCGTGGATGCAGCGACAGCGGCCCTGATCGGTGCGGGCATTGGCGTCAGCGGCACCGTCATCTCACCCGTCATCACTGCATGGCAGGGAAGGCGGGCCAAGGTCGATGAACTGCGTCGCGACGCCTACGCTGCAGGGATATCTTCGATGGTCGGCATTCCTTTTGCCAAGGACCAGATTGACCACGAAGCAGTTTACCAAGCCATCCTTTCAGCGCTCGGTGACATTGAAATGTTCGGAAGTCCGCAGGCCGCCCAACGATACTCAGACTTCGCAGACACGCTCGATGATTGGCGAGAGAACGGCAAGGTTGGGGACTTTTCGGTCGCACTGAAAGAATTTCAGCGCATAACCCGCTCAGAGATAGGCGTCGACCGACGTCGGGCCCGCATAATTTCATGGGCGAAACAAAACTATTCCTTCAACAGGAGAATTCTCGCCCGAAAGAACCGTGCAGACCAAAGATAACGCTCAATGGGTCTGAACCGCGTGGCCGACGGCCCGCTCCTGCCAAGGAGCGGGCCGCATGCTCAGGAGCGGCAGCACGCTCTCCCGAACCAGTAGGCCCGCTTGGTAATTCTCTGCTCAGCGGCCGCTGTGATCATGCCCTTCATGGGCGTCGAGCGAGGCCACAGCTGTGAACGTGTAAGTACCGCTACCGATCGACAGCCGCGACCCTGCGGATGTTTCAGAGACGGCACTCACGAACGGTGCTTCGCTCAGGTCCGCACCGGACCCGCGGACGCTGTCCGGGTCCGATGTCGGGATGTGGACCTCGGCGGTCGCTCCAACAGGGATCTCGACGTCCAGTCGTAGCTGGCCGTCTGTGATGGACCACGCGGAGCGGGCGAGTCCGCGCGGGGTCCGGTAGGTGGCGGCGGCGCGGGTGATCGAGCCGCCGGGCTGGGGTGCGATCTGCAAGCGGTCCCAGGCCACCGAGTCGGGGTGCTGGGCGAGTCCGGCGACGCCTTCGAACAGCCATTGCCCGACCGAGCCGAGCGAGTAGTGGTTGTAGGAGTTCATCGCCGCGGACTGCGGGCCGGATTCGAGGGTCCAGCCGTCCCAGCGTTCCCAGATCGTGGTGGCGCCGTTCTTGATGGAGTAGCCCCACGATGGGTATTCGGTCTGGGCGAGCAGCTTGTGGGCGACGTCGGCTCGGCCGTTGTCGCTGAGCGCCGGGCACAGCAGCGCGACCCCCAGGAACCCGGTGGTGAGCCGGTAGCCGCGCCGTTCCACGGATTCGACGAGGCGGTCGAGCACCTTGCCACGATCGGCGAACGGCACCAGGTCCCAGGCGAGCGCCATCAGTTGCGCGGTCTGGGTGCCGGCGCCGACGCGGCCATCGTCGCCGAGGTATTCCTTGGCGAATGCGGAGCGGATCCGCCCGGCGAGCGTCGCGAACCGGTCGTGTTGCTCGTTGTCGCCCAGGACTCCGGCCGCGCGGGCGGTGAGGTCGGCGCTGTGCGCGTAGTACGCGGTGGCGACGATCTCGTGATCGGTCTCCTCGTCGACGCTGAGCCAGTCGCCGTAGTCGAAGCTGCGGGCGTGCCGCCAGATCGCGTCGGGGTTGTGCCGTTCGATGAACTCGACCCAGCGGGTCTTTGGGCAACCCCGCTGCATCCCGCTTGCTCGCCATCACTGAGGAATCAACTTGACTTTGGGCCGTCTGAACTCGTCGTCGCCGTGTTCGATATCGGAAATCGGACTTCACACGCAGGACACCAGAGCTCCTTGACCCGGCCGGTATCGGCGTCCGTGCGCATAGCTCTCCGACCGTCGCGGACGTACCACAGGCCGCGGACGGCGGCGGTGTTCTGTGAGCGCGAGTCGGGCTTTGCTGGTGGCACGTCGGAGCCGTTGCCGCCCGCCGGGTGCAGTGCCGGGCGTCAACGAAGGTGCCGCCGGCACGTCTCTTGAAGCGCGTGCACAGACTGATGCGCAGAACGCAACAGATTTCCCGGATCAGAGCGTTGCGTATTTCAATCCTGGGCGCCAGTGTCGATGCGTGCGAACTTTCAGTCCGGAGTTGCGGGGCGGGCGATGTCGGGGTGATCGGTGCTGTCTTGCCTGGGGCAGGGGTGCCCGAGCGAGGGCGGGGCGAACCACCGCGTCTCCGCGGCCGCTGAGCACCTCGCGAGCGGTTTGGCGGTGTGTCGAGAGGGGTATTTGCTGGTCAGAGCGGAGGAGTGACCATGCCGGAGCGCAGTTGGAGCGGGAAACGCGAACGTCAGTACGAGCACATCAAGTCCTCGCGGAAGGACCGCGGCGCGAGCAATTCGCGCGCCGAGGAGATCGCGGCCCGCACGGTCAACAAGAATCGCGCGCAGCAGGGTGAGTCGGAGACGGCGAGCAAGAGTTCGACGCAGGACACCAGCCCGCAGAAGCGCGGCGGGAAACGCTCCGGGAACCGGCAGGGGCCGGGCGGGCCGACCAAGGAGCAGCTTTACAACGAGGCCAAGAAGCGCAACGTCAAGGGCCGCTCCACCATGTCGAAGAAGGAACTGCAAAACGCCCTCGGCCGTTAGCCCGCCACGGGCTGACTGGACGCGGTGGCGCGAGCAAGATCGTGGTGTTGACCTCGTCTCCGTGTGGTCGAAGGGGCGCCGGGGTACAGGCACTGGCATGAGAGCGGCCGCGGCCGCGGTGATGGCGGCGATGAGCGTCGCGGGCTGCGGCACGGCGAGCGAGGCCATGGCCCGTGACGTCGCCCAGCGTTTCACCGACCGCCCGACGAGTGCACTGCTCGCACCACGCGCACGGGATGTCACGAGTTGCTCCTCGCTTCCAACCCTGCCCCGCACGCCGGTCCGGAAGGTGTCGGCGTGGGGGCGAGGAGGCGCAGATCCGCACCGACGCAGACGTGCTCTTCCTGCACGAGTTTCCGGCCGGCTGGCTGATCACCGGCGCCGGCTGCCGGCCGCACAACGACCAGGTCTACGACTGCACGGTAGGTGGCCGATGAAAGCGCACGCGGTTTTCGTTTCCTACCTCATCCCGGTGCTCGCTTCGCTGGCCTTTCCTCGTGATCGGGCTCCTGGGCCGATGAAGCGCGCTTTCCTGCGGGACAACGGCCTGTCGCTGATCTTCGGCGCCCTGTTCCTGGTTAGCCTCGCCGGGCAGGCGTGGTCTGGCCTGGTGGACTTCAACAACGACCAGCTCGCCCGCGGCGCACCCCCGGTCAGTTTGGGGCGCTACCTGTTGTCCTCCTCGTTTGCGGTCGACGCCGCGGAGAACTGGCAATCGGAGTATCTCCAGTTCTTCTCTACGTCTTCGCCACCGTCTGGCTCGGAGTCCAAACCGGCCGGACGCATCGGCCGCTAAACCGCAGAAGACCAGCTGCTGGGCGAACACGCGCGGCCGGACTCACCTCGCTGGGTCGCGGCCGGAGGCTGGCGCACCGCGGTCTCCCGCTCCCTCGGGCTCATGATGGGCGGGATCTTCCTGCTCTCCTGGCTGGCACAGTCCGTCGCGGGCGTCGCCGCCTACAACGCCGAACAACTCAGCGAGTTCGCCGATCCCCTCACCTGGCCCGAATACCTCACTTCGGCAAACTTCTGGAACCGCACGCTGCAGAACTGGCAATCGGAATTCCTCGCGATCGGATCCATGGCCATCTTCAGCATCTACCTGCGCCAGCGCGGCTCTCCCGAATCCAAACCGGTCGGCGCACCCCGCCACGTCACCGACGAAACCGGCTGACCCGGCGACGCAGTCACCTGGTGCGGCCGCCGCGACCGGGACGGCCGTCCGATCAATCGTTGCGTAACACAACCATGGATGATTTGTCGCCGGCACGGGCCGCGTCGGCGAAACGGCCCAGTGCGGACACCGCGGCCCGCCGGTCTTCGGGCGTCAGCCGGCTCAGCACCGCGTCGAGCGCCCGGCGCCGTTCCTCGTCCACACGGTCCACGACCTGACGACCCTTCGCCGTGGGGGCCAGCAGCGTCTCGCGCCGATTCAGCGGGTTCTGCGCTTTCTGGAGCAGGCCCAGGGAAACCAGCCGTTCGCACGCTCGCGTGACGGTCGACGGGTGCGCGACTGCGACACCCTACTGATCATCGGCTCGAACTTCCCGTACTCGCAGTTCCTCCCCGACTTCGGCCACGCGCGCGCCGTGCAGATCGACCTCGACGGCCGGGTCATCGGAATGCGCTACCCCACCGAGGTCAACCTCGTCGGTGACGCCGGCGCCACCCTGCGCGCGCTGCTGCCCAGGCTGGCGAGCCGGGAAGACCGCTCGTGGCGGGAAAAGATCGAGAAGAACGTCGCGTCGTGGTGGGACACCGTCGATCGCGAAGCCGCCGTCGACGCCGATCCGGTCAACCCGATGACCATCGTCTCCGAACTGTCCCGCCGCCTGCCGGACAACGCGATCGTCACCGCCGACTCCGGCTCCTCCACCAACTGGTACGCCCGCAACCTCCGCATCCGCGGCGACGTCCGCAGCTCCCTGTCCGGCACGCTCGCCACGATGGGGCCGGGCGTGCCCTACGAACCACCTCAGCAGGGGCGCCCCGCAACGACGGATACCGAATCGCGATCAGCAGCCCGACCACCGACAGATCCACCGCAGGCGCCACCAGCGGCGCAACCCAGACCGGCACCCCAGCCGCCGCGCCAAAGTGAACACGTTCCCGGAACCGAACAGGAAAGTCCAGAGCCACGATGCCCCCGATCAACGTAACCGCCGAAAGCACCGGATCGCGCTCCTCGCTCGGGCTCATCACAACAACCGCCCTCCCCGCCAGCCCTCAGCCGAACCACCCTTGGCCCGATCGACCTGCGCGAATACCTCGACAGAATCCGGCACGTGCGAGCCCGAGAAGAGCCCGAGACTGCGCGCTGACTGCCGGGGGATGATCGCGGCGGTCGCTTCGGCGGCTGCGAAAGCGACTTGGGGGAGCACGCTGGTGTAGATATCCGAGGTTGTCGTGATCGACGAGTGCCGCAGCATGTTCTGCACAACCTTCATCTCCACGCCTGCGGCGAGGGCCAGTGTGGCGGCGCCGTGGCGGAGGTCGTGCAGGCGGATGGGCGGCAGGCTGGCGCGTTCGACGATGTCGTAGAAAGCGTCCGTCACTTCAGCGGGATGCAGTGGAGAGCCGTCCGACCGGGGGAACATCAGGTCGTTCTCGTGCCAGTCGCTGCCCAGGCGTGCCTTATCGGCGTCTTGCAGGGCCAGGTGTAGCCGGAGCACCAGTACCGAGTCTGCGTCCAGGGCGACGATGCCTTCCGAGTTTGTCGTTTTGGGCTTTGTCTGCGCGGTCTCCCAGCCCCACTGCACAATCTGGTTCGTCACGTTCAGCGTGCCCGCGTCCAGGTAGCATTCCGAACGTCGTTGCCCGCACGCCTCGCCTCGACGCAAGCCGACGTGGGCGATGACGTGAAACAGCGGATACAGCGGGTGGTTGACCGCGACGTCGAGGAACACGCCCGTCTGGTCGGGCGTCCACACCATGACCGGGCCGGGCTTCAGGCCTGTCTGGCGCCACAACAGGACTCGCTCCGGCGTCCATACCAGCGGCGTCGGCCGTATCAAGGCCGGCAGTTCCACCAGCTTGGCCACGTTCGCCAGCAGGATCCCGGATTTCTCCGCAGGGCTGAGCACCGTCTTTAGCGTTCCGTTGATCTTGTGGAGGGACGTCGGCCCGACGGGGCGTTGCCATTTCACCGCTGCGATCTTCACTTGGTCGCCACTCTGCCGGAACTCCGCGATGCGCTCGTTGTTCTCGATGATTGCCTCGTACATCGAGTCCAAGTGGTGTACCCGCAGCTTGCGCTGGCGGATGCCGCCCAGATGCGGACGCAGATACAGCCGGTCATGCGACTCGTACGAACGGTAGGTGTTGCGGGCCAGCTTGCCGCGTTCGACGGCCTTGAGCTTCGTGGCCAAGAACGCCTCCAGCACCTCGTCCATGCGGGGGTCGTCGGAGACATCGGCGCCCGCCTTGACCAAACGCCGCGTCTCCTCGACGTCCGGCAGCTTCGTCTTCTTCCCGATCGCCTCGGCGATGAGGTCCGCGATCTTACGGCGAGTTTCGACATCATCGTCGTCAGGAATCCCCAGCAGATTGCGGACTTGCGTGAGCTCGGTCTGAGCGTCAGTTGCCGAATCGAACCCAACACGGCGGCGCGGGCGACGGTTGCCGCTCGCGTCCTCGGGCAACTCGATCCTGAACGCCCAATTTCCGTGCCGGCTGTTCTTCAGCTTGGGGCATGATGCCCCCAGTTCCTTTCCTTTCGCGTCTCGGCACGAACATCGCCGATATGTGCTTCCCTCGGCCATGCGTCAACGTTCTCCTGTCTTCGTGGAACCAGCGGTTCTGCTGGCAGATCTGAATGCTCGCGCTGCAGACCGTCCTCGGGGAAGCCCGAGCCCACCCATGTTCACCCCATCGGGGGTTCCAGTCCGAGAGCCCGAAGAAGCCCCGCAGTCGGAACGCGATACTCCCCACCGACGCGCAACACTGTGCACGGGAAGCTGCCTGAGCTTGCCAATGCGTATGCCGTTGTCCGGCCGATCCGCAAGGCCCGAGCCGCCGTCATCAAGTCCACCACCGTTGGCAGTCCGGCTACTTCGGAGATCGCCATCACATCTGCCTTGCATTGCCCGGATTTCATACGCCTGCCTCAACTTCAGCAAGTCTGCGTTGCGCCATGGCCTGGCTCGCTGGGTCCAGGTCGATGCCGATGAAGGCACACTCGTGCTCCAGAGCTGCGACGCCGGTCGTGCCGCTGCCGCAAAACGGATCAAGCACAACAGAACCCGGCTGGCAACTCAGGCGCACGCAACGCCGCGCGATCTCCAATGTGCCCGCCGCCGGATGCCCTGTGCGGGAACGGCCCGCCGGCACTCGCCACAGATCCACCCCGGACTCGGCGGCTCCGCCATCGAGGTTTCCTTGTCGTGCCAGACAGAAGACCATCTCGTAGCGCTGAGCGAGTCGGTCTTGCACGCTTTCCGGTCGTGCGTTCGGCTTCTCCCACACCACCGCGTTCCGCAAGAACCAACCGCGCTCCAGCAACGAAAACACCACTCGCCACGGCACCCCGATCAGATCCTTCCGTCGGCAAGCCGAGGTTGGCGGCCGATGCACCCCGTAGCCCATCGCAGATCGCGCTCGGGCAGTTCGTGCGGTAGACCCTGCAGCGACGTAGTTGCCCCACGAGCCCCCGAAACAGTCGCCGAGGTTGAGCCACGCCGTCCCGCCCGGAGCGAGAACCCGGCCCGCTTCGTCGAAGGACTCGGCGAGCCGTGCCACATAGCGCTCGACAGTGGACTCCGCACCGAGCTGCCCTCCGACGCGATAGTCCCGCAGGCCCCAGTACGGTGGTGACGTCACGACACAATCGACCGATGCGGTCGCCATCCCGGTCATCACCTCTGCCGCGTCCCCCACGAGCACGTCGAACGTCCGTCGATCGGTCACGCTGGCGGGTCCATGAAGTCGGTTCATGCTGCTGCGCTCCAGTTCGTCCGGTCACTCTTCAGACCAAGGCGGCGCAGAGCGACGTTGTGCAAGCCGGGGTTAAGATCGATGCCGACGTAGGAACGGCCGAGCTCGCGCGCCGCCAGACCGGTCGTGGCGGCACCGCTGAATGGATCGAGCACGATTCCCTTCTCCGGACAGCCGGCGGCGATGCATCGCCGCGGCAGACCGACCGGGAACGGTGTCGGGTGGTTGTCGAAGATGGGCTCCGGAGGGAATGACCAGACATCTCCAGGGTTCTTCCCCAGCGAGCGTGCGGAGGAGCTGCAACCGGCTGCAGGGTCACTCACACTCTGGCGGTGTTTGCCTGAAACTCCGGCGTCGCCAGATGCCGACTTCGAGTGCGTCAGTGGTTCACGAATCGCATCGAGGTTGAAGAAGTATCGTCGCTGCTTGGTCAGCAGGAACACCACATGATACCGGTTCCACGGGTCGCTTCGAACTTCTCCCGATAGCGCCCTGGTTCTGTTCCAGACGATCGCGTTGCGCAATATCCAGCCATCGGCCTGGAGTCGGAACGCGACCCTCCAGGGCATGCCCGGGAGGGCCTTCGTTGAGACGTCATTCGGCGGTTCGGCTGAGTACGAATCGCCGAGGTTCAGCCACACGCTGCCGGTGTGCGCCAACACGCGGTACAGCTGAGCGAAGACCTCCCCGAGGCTGTTCAAGTACCTCGACGACGTCGCCTCGTCGCCGAGCAGGCGGCCGTGGTTGCTGCTCATCCGGGTCTGGTGCGCGTCCGGGTCCCAGCATGGCGGGCTGGTGACTACGCAGTCGACCGACTTCGACGGAAGGTCTCCGAGGATGGTGGTCGCGTCGCCGCTGTAGAGCGTGGTCCTGGCATCTTGGTAGTGGATGGTGTCGTCGGCCCGAGGGTTCATGCCGCCTCCTGATCGTTGTCGAAGCGCGCGACGCTGACCGCGTCGTGCTGGGCTGAGCGACTTCGACGAGCCGCACGGCTGCCGGCGGAGAGGCCGACGGTGTGTGTTGCTCGCATCCACTCCGAGTAGGAGGCACCGCGCACCGCGGGCGAGGTGATCTCGACCTCAGTCAGACACGAGGCGCGGGCTGTTCCCTCGGCGGCGAGTACGGCGTCGTGGGCAAGCTCGAAGACGAGCACCTCGTGGTGCGCGACGAGCGCGGTTCGTGAACCGCCCGACCGCGCTCGGGCAGCGCTTCGACGTTCGGTCAGCGAGGCACGGGTGACCAGTCGGCTGCCGCGTAGTTCGGCGGTCAGCGCGACGCACCGTTCGACCGGAACCAACCCAGCCGCGGTCGCGCCGGCGACGAGCTGGGTGGTCAGGTCCGCCAGTTCGCCGTCCGGGTGCCGGTGTGGTCTCGCGACGACGACGAGATGACCCCCGTCGCGCAGAAGCGACTCGTAGTTGCGCAGGGGTGTAGCGAAGTCGGCGGGGGTGGACTTGGCTGGGTCGGGGTCGCCGGACTGGAGCGGACCGGTGCGCAGGCTCGTCAGGATGAGTGCGACTCGACCGATCAGGCCTGCGGCTCGGGCGGTCCCCAGGGCCTGCGGGTGGGCGTCGAGAACGGCGCCGTCAGGCCAGGCGCCCGCGTGCTTAGCGGCGGTGACGTTGGCGCGTGCGAGGGTCCACCAGCGGCTTTGCGGGGTCAGTCCGAGCGCGTGTCGGCCGGCATGCAGTGCCGCATTCAGCACGGTGCCAGCGCCGCAATCCGGGTCGACGACGAGGTCGCCGGGGCGGGTGTAGGTGGCGATCGCGTGCGCGGCAACAGCCGGCGGAATCCGCTCGGCGTCCGCATCGGTCTCTGGCACGCAGCCGACGTCGCGCAGTTGAGTGAGTGGGTCACGTTGTCCGGTCGGCCAGACCGACAGCGGAGGCGTCCGGTCGTCACGCATCGGATGTCTCCTCCTCGTGTGCAGGCGCCCGCAAGGCCGGCCGGCGCGTGAAGACGAGGAGGTCGTCGTGGGCTTGAATGTGCCGGTTCGGCGCGAAAAGTTGTGACGGCACGGCTCCCACACCGGGGTGATTTGTGAGCTCGGTCGAGCCAAGAGCACCGCGTCGTACGGGCACGCGCAGGAGCGCGATCCGGTCGAGGTACCGCAGCCCTGCGCGCCGCGCCGCAGGCACAAGCAATCCGGCTGGGTCTCTCCATCGCTCATCAGGTTGGTCACCGCGTGTGATCACCGCGAGGGCTCCGGAGGTGGTGAGCGATCCGGCCCAGTCGGCCGGGTGGAACCAGCCGAGGGTCGTCACGTCGGCGGCGGCGGCGATGAGGTCGAAGCGGTCCTGGTCTGCCGTCGTCGAGGCGCGGTCCGGTCCGTACCCGGCTGGAACCGACCGCGCCGTGGTCCGGTCGGTCATCGGAGTGCCCGTGCGCGGTCCGGGTCCGGACTCGGCCTCCGCCGGTGTCCGCGTGGGATCCCCCCAGCCGGGGTCGAGATCAGCAACGGCGGTCTGAGTCCGGACGCGGCGCCCGAGCCGGGCGACTGTCCATGCGGCTTCCTGTAGTCCGGCATACGGACCGCGCAGGCGATAGGCAGGAGCACCTGCCGGCGGCCGGGATATCGACGGTCCGAGGTACGCCGCCGGTTCGAGGATCAGCACTCGATCACAGGGCACCGTGTAGGCCGTCACGATCTTCACGATCGCCGTCAGCAGCCAGTCGGCCAGCAATCCCGTTCCTCCGCTGACGCGGGGTTGGGCACAGGGCCAGACGGTGCTCGGCCGGGCCGTGCGCACGACGCGGCGTGGCGAAGACACGGCGCGGGTCCCCGACTCCCGCGAGGCGTTCGGGAATGAGCGCACGGGAGCAGGTGTGTGCTGAGCGCGAGAGCAGGTTCCTCGCTGTTTCTTGCCGCGTGCTGGGCTCATCGCGGATCTCCTTCGTGGGAGGCTCGCCGAGTTCTGACATCCCTTAACTCCCGACTGCGACGTCATTTTGGACCAGCCAGGAATGAATTCTCGCGACACAACCCATCGGGATTTCAACGAAGCTGCGAACCACCTGGAATTCGCGTGTTCGGCCGCAGTTTGCTCGTCAGGCTGCGGATGTAGTCGGTCTGACTGATGCCACTCCTCCGAAAAGCTAGTAGAAGTACTGGTCGACGAGATCCTTGAGCTACTAGTGTAGCGTGTCGTTAGTTGTTTGACGGTTGGGTGGGTGTCAGAATGCGGTATGGCGAATCGACCGGCTGCCGCGCTGTCTCTTCGTGATGGTGATCGTG
>NZ_JBFBAF010000050.1:0-67970 GCF_040682095.1 Amycolatopsis sp. NPDC051372 | reverse complement strand
GCCCGCTCACGCAGCTCGTCGCTGTACTTCTTCGGTGCCGGCATGCTCTGCATCCTCCCTGAGATCAGAGCCTGCACAGAACCCGGGGCGCATCAGATCGCCCCGCGCTACGAACGCAAAGCCGAACACTTCCTCGCCTTCCTCATCCTCGGAGCCAGCCTCACCTGCTACAAGAACCTCCGCAAACTAGCCACATGAGACACGCTCTAAACTAAACCGAGCGCGCCCTGACCACACCGAATAGGTTGAACGTCAAGCTGTTTTGCCGTCCTGGCAAATCGCATTGATCATCCCTCCTAGGGGCACGGCACCTCGACTGGTCGGACGCCCTCGTGTGTTCCCGGACGCGAGCAACACAGTGCACGTGCTGCGATATCTATGCGACCTGACGTGGACACTCTGTGTGGCCCGCCGCGCGCCAGGCAGCCGACGAGCTCGCCCGACCGTGTCGATCGGGCGCTCCGAGTCTGGCCCGGTCTGGTTGTCGCCAGCGGGTGGCCCGACGCCGAGGTGATCCTGTCACGCGCGCAGTGGCGCCACCTCGCCCACTGCGTTCGCTTGCTGCTCAAAAGCCGACCATGGCCGCGTCAGCTGCCCGAGCGCGAGCAGCTCGACCTGTGGGCCGCCACTCACCGCCGCGAATCCAGCGAGATCAGGAGATCCCCCATGACTGTAGAGCCTGAAACGAAGTCCTCGTCACCTCCAACCGCGCAGTGGCACGACTACATCGCCGTGCTGCTCGTGACCGCCGCCGCGGACGAGACGGTGCGAGCGAAGCTCGACCGCGTCACCCAGCCGACCGGGCCGGACAGGCTGTGCCGTATTCAGCATTACCGTGTGGCCCCGCTCAGGGCGGCGCCGCAGGACGAGGTCGCTGAGCAGCTGGGCGCGCGGGAACTCGAGGTGTTGAAGCTCGTCGCCGACGGCCTGTCGGCATCGCGCGCCGTGCTCGGGGGCCGAAACAGGTGAAGCGCGTGGCGTTCGCGCGGCCCCCTGCGCCGCCCCGACGGACGGGCGGCGTCTGGCTTGGTGCTCCCGGACGCCGGAATGACCCGCCGCACCAGGGTCTGAGCCGACGGCCGCCACCGTCCAAGGCCCTGTACTCGCTCGCGAACGACCCACCGACACCACCAGCCCGCGTCGCCGCCGATCCCTCTGCTGCAGACCCAGCGAACCATGCCCAAGCCCAGCCGCCGCAGTTGCTCCCGCCCCACCCATCCGCAGCAGTCGCCCGCCCACAGGAGATCCCGTGTCGCCCCAGCAGTCCCCATCAGGCCAGTTGGCCATTTCGCGTCGCGAAGCCGTGCTCATTCCCCTCGTGCTCGCGGTCGTGCTCGTCGCAGGCACCTCAGGCCTCGCAGATGCGTTCCTGCTCGTCGTCGCCGTCCTGTTCTGGTCCACGCTCAACCTCACGGATCAACAACCGTGAGCTACCGATGCTGCCGCTCCACGCCTACATCAACCACGTGTTCTCAGAGGACCAGCGCGACGCCACCGTGGAAGCCATTCTGGGCGTGGCCGGCGACGCCAACGTGAACCCGGAGCGCACCGCTGACGCCCAGCGCCGTCTCAACCAGGTGAACACGCGGCTGGCGCGGCTGACGCAGGCCATTTCAAGCGGGCGCAGATCCGATGGCTCTGATCGACCCGGTCAACCGGGCGAAGGAAGAATGCGATGCCGCAGAGGAAGAGTTGGCGCGGACTCCCTCTCGGGACGCCGGTCGGCAAGTACTTCAGCGCCAGTCCCGCTCGGTTGCAAGAGTTGTACGAGGAGGTAGGCCTGGAAATGGCCTATAACGCAAAAGAGCGGATGGTCGATGTGACCATCCGCCCACCCCGCAGGGTTAGTGCGTGTGTGCGAGGACGCCCTTCGCACTAACCACACGTCTGCGTCTGACCGCTTGACGGCGATAGATCATGCCGTTCCGCGCGCCAGCCGCGCCGCCGGCGGCGCCTCTGACGGGTGGGTTGTGTTGGGGTCTGGAAGTGCGGTGGCGAGGAGGCAAGCCTCGGCCATCACGCGCCCGGCTCGCGGTTCGGCGCGGACAAAGCCCAACGTACCGTGCGCCTGACCGGCGGCTGAGGCAAGCGCGAGCGTACATGATCAGGAATGGGCACCCCAGCCGCCACGGCCTCGACGTACTCCTTGGCTCCTTGCGCTCCAAGATCAGTGCCTCCGTCCGCACAAGTCTGAGCGCTTCGAGGCGCTGACCGCTATCGAGCAGCTCTCGTCAGCCGGGCTACCAGTGATCGCGGCCTTGATCGTCGCCGTTGCGGCACCACTTGTCGCAGCGGCCGCGACACTATTGCTGGCCAGGTCAAGGAAACCGGCCCATCGCCGCAGCCGATGACAGAACATCCTTTCGGCTCGGTGACAACGCGGTTCGCTGGGAGTCGCGGGCAAGTCCGGACAACGATCGTGACCGCGCACGGGGTCATCCTGGGACCGCCCGGCGCGCGGTGGAAACCGACGTCGTCGGCTGCGACACCGGGGCGCAGCAGTCATCGGCGCACCCGTCCGTTTCCGGTGTGGCCAATGGCAGGTTCAGGTGCTCGCGCGATTCGCTCATCGGATCGCCTCCGCGCTCGCCGACGACGCCGCAGGCTCAACGTCGTTCAGGAACGTCTCGTCGGTGTCCACCGCGAGCACCAGGTGCACCAGCTCGCTCAACGCCTTCGCCAAATGCGCGTCCACAAGCTCGTATCGGACCTGCCGGCCTCGTAGTTCGCCACCATCAACCCGCATCCGCGCAGGCACGCGAGGTGGTTCGACACGTTCGAGCCGGTACCTGAGGTCGGCATGGGAGTCTGCGTCTATGGCGTTTCCGCGCCGGTCGTTATGCGATCGGCGGCGGGCCAGCACGGTCAGCCGCCCGTCGATGCCGATGCCGAGCACGGCGGCTCCGGCAACGATGGAGGGCCACCGCAGGGTGGTTGCGAGCGCGACGCACCCGAGGAGCCCCAGGGCCTGTAGCCAGCGTGGCCATCGCCGCGCACGACGCGGTCTTCCCGATGACGAACCCCCACCCACCCGGCGGCGAAACGCCACCACGACCCCAGCCGTTGCCGCCCGTAGAGGTAGGTGCCGCCGGATGCGGGGTTCTGGGCCGAGGACGCCGCGTTGCAGTACGCCACGGTCGCGGCGAGGACGAGTCCGATCAGCAGGCCCGTGCCCGCCGCATTGGCCGCCGGGGCGAACGCGGCGTACACCCCGGCGCCGATCATCGAGCCGAGCCCGATGACAACGGCGTCGGCGGTGCCCAATCACCGCGCGAGCTGCAGGGTGCGGTCGAGTTGTCGGTGGTCATGCCCTGGATCGCCTCCGGCGGTCGGGTGTCTCAGGATTTCGGTTGGAACAGCTCGATCGGGTTCCCGGCGGGGTCGTCCAAGAGGATCTGCCGGCCTCCGGGGCCGTTGATGACGTCGCTGCGGAACCCGACACCCTCCGCGCGCAGCCGCGCTACTTCGGCCTCGATGTCCTCGACGATGAGGTGGATGCGGTTCCAGCCGCCCGGAGCGGGCCTGCTGCCATCAGGCAGCGTGCGGCCGGCCGAGCTGGCGGGGCCGCTCAGCAGCAAGCGCAGATTGCCGCGGACGACGTCGGCGAACGCCGGGGACACGTCGGTGCGCACGGTGAACCCGAGGTGCCTGGTGTAGAACGCGATCGCGGCTACGACGTCGTCGACGAGGTACCGCACACTCACGAGGTTGTTCGGATCGATGGTCATGGTCGGCTCTCCTCAGCATCAGTGGTGAGGGCGGACGGCAGAAATCGGATCCGGTTGTCGAGTTCGGCTGTGGTCTGCTGGAACGCGGGAAACGTGTCGCCGTCGGCAGCGGGCTCGTGGGCCGGGTCAGGCAGGCTCCAATGGATCACCACGGGCCGCCCGGGGAACTCCGGGCAGACCTCCCGGACCCGGTCGTACAGGCTGATCACGGCGTCGAACCGCCGGCGGCGCATCGAATCCAGGTGCGTGGGCTCGTGGTCCAGCGTGATCCCGTACTCGGCGGCCGCCCGCACGGCGTGGGGTGCGACGGTTTCGGGTGGCGGCTGCCCGCGCTGGCCACCTCGACCCGCCCCTCCGAACGGTGGCGCAGCAACGCCTCCCCAGGCACAGCCGCGACAGCAATCGGGTCGACCGGATCGCGGTACCCAGCGTCGTCTACCGCCCACTGTCCGGACTGGGGGCGAGGGCCGAATTCTCCGTCGTCCAACGCGCCGACGAGACGAACCCGGCCGTCGTCGCCTTCCTCGAGAACGCCCGGCGACGGTCCGGCGGCACCCGGCCGCCGGGGAAATCTCGGCGGCGCTCGGCACCGGCCCACCGGAGGGCTCCAGTTGCCGCGCGCGGTCCACTCAGGCCGAATGCGCCGTCCGCCTCGCCGGCCAGATCGGCAGCAGGCCCCGCCCGCTGACGTCGTTGAGGACGATGGCTGAGCACAGGTAGAACGCGACGAAGGAGTCGAGGAGACCGACCCAGCCGCCGGCCTTGGTCAGCGCGATCGCGGTGGCTCCCGATCCGATGAGGTTGGCGAGGCCCAGCAGCACGTAAACCACGACCAGCAACACGAACGCGGTGAACGCGGGTGCGTTGACCACCCGCGCCCCCACGGCGAGCATCGCGGTAAACAACGCCCACACGATCAGGTAAGCGCCGAACATGCGGGCGAAGTTCGCTGCTCCCGCCGTGTCGGTGATCATCGGTGCGTAGAACTGCACGATCAGCGCCGTGGTGAACAGGAAGCAGGCATACGCCGAACAGAACGTCGCACCGAACAGGTTGTTGCGGCGGAACTCCCAGATCCCGCCGACGAGCATGGCGAGCGCGCCGGTGCCCATCGCGACGGGAACGAACATCGTGGCCGTTCGCTGGTCCACGACGCCTGTGTTTGCCAACGACAGGATCGTCAGCGAGAATCCGAACCCCGCCAGCGCCAGGGGCACCCCGCTGGCTGTGGGGGCGAAGGCGGTCGTGGCGGGCTCGCCCGCACGCGGTGGCGGCACTTTCGGGGCGGCTCCCGGAGGAGCGGTTCGTTGTGCATATTCTGCGCTGGTCATGATGCTCCCTCCAGGCTGCAAAGGAGTGCTCTCGACACGGAACGGGTGGAACCGCGCCGAGCCAGGCGGATCAGACTTCCGTGGCGAGCAGTTCCTTTATGCCGTTGTCGATGAACCGGGTGTCCTCCGGGTTGATGCCGCCACCGGCGAAATGTCCCCACACTCCCGGGATGACGCGCAGTTCCGCCCGGTGCATGTGCTTGACTTCCCACTCGTTGTCCTCGGGCGGGAAGTACAGGTCCTGCTGCGCCGGCATCACGATCGCGGGCGCCCGGATCGCGCCGAGTGCGTCCTCGAGGCTGCGCATTCCCGGCGTGTTGCCGATGTCGGCGTGCTGCCAGGTCCACAGCATGGCCAGGAGGTTGTTCGCGTCGCGCTTGAGGAACAGGCCCTCCCAGAAGGCCACGAGGAAGTCTTCCAGGGACCCGTAGCCCAGTGGCTCGCGCTCGTAGATCGTTTCCCGGTAGAACTGCTGGCAGAAGCCCCAGCCGGCGTAGACCCGCGCCAGGGCGCGGAGCCCGATGTCGGGTTGCTTGTCGTACCGGCCGCCGTTGTAGGCCGCGTCCGCGGTAAGCGCCGCCCTGACCCCTTCCAGGAACACGAAGTTGTGCAGGCTGGTCTTCGCCGACCCGCAGAATGGCAGGATCCGCTTGACCATGTCGGGAAAGCTGACCGCCCACTGGTAGGTCTGCCCGGCGCCCATCGACCAGCCGGTGACCAGCTCCAGCTTCTCGATGCCGAAGCGCTCGGTCACCAGCCGGTGCTGGAACTGGACGTTGTCATACATCGTCACCCGGGGAAACGACGCGCGGTCATGCGGCGCGGGCGTGTTGCTCGGCGACGAAGACAACCCGTTGCCCAGCATATTCGGAATGATGATGAAGTACCTAGCCGGATCGAGCGCCATCCCCTCGCCGATCAGCCATTCATTGTCGTAATGCTGTCCGGAATACCACGTTGGGTAAACGATCGCATTGCTCTTGTCACCGTTGAGCTCGCCGTATGTCTTGTACGCCAGCTTGGCATCGCTCAGCGTGGCGCCTTCTTGCAACCGGACGGTACCAAGGTCGAATATTTCGTAATCCACGAGAGCCTCCCTACCGGTTCTTCGGCTGCGCCCTCTTCGTGGTCTACGGTACGCCGAAAGCGGGTAGGCGGTGCCGGCCGGCCGAACTGTATCGCGCCAGTTCCCGCCCCGGTCGACCTGCGCTGATACCGGTGGGATTCTCGATGTTCAAGTTGTGCACGTCGAGCAGTTTGCGGTCCGTCCACGATGGACTTCGATCCTCCACTGGACCCAGAGTGACAATCGGTCACTCTGGGTCCAGTTCGAGGTCACGAGGTACCTCCACGCCGGTGCCGCTCAATGTCGGCAACGCCAGAAAACTGCAGCTCACAAGCCTTTTAGGTCCGTAGGTTCTGGGTTGAACCGCGCCAGCGGCTCGAACTGCACCGGCGGCCGCACCGGCGCAGCCATCGCAACCTCCTGGCTCACCCGCCAGCGGGACCGCGCCCACCCGGCGACACATGCCCGCGAACGTAACCCGGGCGGAGCAACCCACCTGGGAAAAGTGCTGGTCACCAGCCCGCAGGATGAGTGGTCAGCCTCGACATCCGGTGCGGGACCGACCAGCGGTAGTGCATCGTCCCGACGTCCAGCGACGGCGCGAAGGGTTCGGTCTTGACGTCGCGGCGCCACGCGGCCAGCAGCCGCATTAGCCTCATCTGCTGGGTAACGACCGCGCCGCGCGCGAAGTCGCGAGCGAGTTCCAGTGCGGTGGCGTCCAGCTCGGCTTCGGAGACCACGCAATGTCTCCTCGGCTTGCGCGTGCCGACCGGAGCAGATGATGTCGTTGGCGATACTGGGCCCTACGAGCAGCGGAAGGCGCTGCGTCCCGCCGCCCCCGGGATCACACCGAGCTAAATTTCCGGCTGCGCGATCTTCGCGTTGTCGGCCATCACCCGCATGTCGCACGCCAGGATCAACTCGCACGCGGCACTCAGCGCCGCTCAGCTGCGACACCAGCTTGAGTGCAGGTCGCCTACGGCGTGGATGCGATAGAGTCCGTTCATGGGGCGTCCATCCACGCAAGCGAGGCTGACCGCGCTCGCTGACGCGTTCACCGATCTCGGGCCGGCGTGGGGCCGCTGGGTCACCGTGTGCACCCCGCCGGAGGCCGTCAGCTACATACGCCTACGCCTGCTTCGTGCGCTCGACCAGCACGGAGATTGCACCATGACTCACCTGGCGAGTGCGCTCAACGTCACGCAGCGCCGCATCACTTCGCTGGCGGCCGCGCTTGCCGACGAGCAGTTCGTCGAGCGCCGGCCCAACCCGGACGACGGGCGCAGTACCGTCATCAGCATCACCGACCTCGGTCGAAAGCACCTCGAGCGCAACTGGGCGCAATTCCAAGCCGAAGTCCGCGAGGCGTTCGGCGACTTGCCGCCCGAGCTGCGGAAACAGTTGCTCGACATCACGCCCAAACTGACCGAGGCATTGCGCGCTCGGACTGCGGCCAAAGCCGTGGACTAGCCCCCGAGAACGAGGAAGGGGCCGCTTTCCTGGACGCTTCCTCGTTCAGCACTACGCAGCAAGCTCTGCTCCTCGGAGCGTGCACCCGCGATGACTGAGCCGCATCCCGGTCGCGCTGCCCGCGCCCCGATGGCGATCTCCAACACCGTGCGGCCGTGATTCTGACCCCAGGCGGCCAGTCGCTCGACGATGTCGATCCGCTCGTCGGTCACGGTGCTCGCGTGCCGTTGTTCAGTGAGTCGCGACCCGGCTGGGATATCGCCGCCGCGCCGGATCTTTCCGGTCAGCAGGCCGTTGGCCAGCGGGAAGTACGGCAGCACGCCGAGTCCGTAGTGAATCGCCGCGGAAACGACTTCCTTCTCGGCCTCGCGATCCAGCAGTGACCACTGGTTCTGTGCAGACACGAATGGCACGCCGCCGATCTCGCGCGCGACGTGGGCGGCTTCGGCGATCTGCCGCCCGGCCGTATTCGAATGTCCGACGTAGCGCACCTTGCCCTCCGCGACCAGCTCGCTGAGCGCGGATATGGGTTTCCCGATGGGCATCACCGGATCGGGTGTGTGCAGCTGGCAGAGGCCGATGTGGTCGTCCTGGAGCCAACGCACTGACCCGTCGATCGATCGGCGGGTCTAGGCCCGGCCGCCCTTGGCACCCGCAGCTGGGCTGTATCCCATGTGGACCTCCTGGTGGCCCCACTTGCTGGCCAGGACCACTCGATCACGCCGGCCCTTGAGCGCTTCGCCGAGGAACTCCTTGGAACCGCCTTTGCGGCCGTACACGTCGGCTGTGTCCAAGAGCGGCACGCCCGCGTCGACCGCCTGCCGCGTCTCGGACTTGTCGAGTTTTCGGCCGAAGTTGTTGCAACACAAGCCGACGACCGATACGTGCAGGCCGCTGGCGCCCAGATTCCGGTACCGCACTCGGCAACCCTTCCTGTGTCGTGGCTCTTCACCCGATCGGTGAGGGCGCCGAGTCCACCGGCCGGCCCCGCGGCCACGGGCCGGCGACTGAAGACTTGGCCAGTCAGATGGCGTCGCGAACAAGCTCGATGACAGGGATGGCGCGCTTGGTTTTCCGCTCGTAGTCGGAGAAGTTCTGCATGTCGCTCGCCTGCCTGCCGTACACCCCACCAAAGACCGCAACCGGCCCCGTTCGCGGTTTGTCTGTCCAACGCTGAGGTGGTGTTGTGGACGTTCGACGCGTCGACTGTGACCGGTGCCGTGTACACGGCTCTCATCGCTCATCCCGGCTCCACGCAACACGAACTCGTCTCTGTGACGTCGTTGGCTGCGGAGCAGGTGCGCGCATCACTCGAAACCCTGTGCGAGCAGGGTCTGGCAGGCCTCGACGTGGCGGACGATGAAAAGACCTGGGAACCGGTGCCGCCAGACCTCACTGTCGATCGGCTCATCGAGTAACAGGAACAGACTCTCATCAAGGCACGCAAGGCGAGCCAGGACCTGACGCGGCTCTACTGGATGGCACGGCGGGAGACTACGCCGGCCTCGGGGTCGTGCGCGGGGAAAGGGAGTTGGCCTTTCTTTATGTCGGTGCTGTCTCGTGCCACAACCCAGGTGCGGGCGTGCAACCGGTCGCCGTTCCTTACGCCGCGAGACGCGACCGTCGTCGACGTGCTCGTCGCCGACCACGCGGCTACACCCGGGCGCACGTGGCCGTACGGTCGATCTCGTTGAACGGGCTGTTCGACGATCCGCTGGTCGGTGATGCCGCGTTGCGGATGATGGACGCGGGGATCGCTCGCGCATGCTCCCGATCGACCTCCCGCTCAAATGCATGATCGCCGACGGCCGGCTGGCGATGGTGCACCTCGACACCGCGGACTACGACAGTTCGGCGCACCTCGTTGTCTACCGGTCCGGTCTGTTGACCCTGCTGATTGACTTCTTCGAGACCCTCTGTGAGATGGTGATCCCGTTGAGCCGCGAGCGGCAGCCCGCTGAGACGGCGGCAGGGCTCAGCCAACGCGAGCGGACGATCTAGACGATGATGGCAGCCGGCGCGACCTACACCACTATCGCGCGTCGGTTGGACCTTTCCCAGCGGGCAATCCTGCGGCACGTGACCGTCCTCCGGCGCCGCCTCGGCGCGACGAATCTGTTCCAGGCCGGGTTGCAAGCAGCGCGGCGCGGCTGGATCTAGGTGTTGTGACTCCACCGGCGTAGCGCCCTCCGGGCTCGGTGATCACTCGACAGGCTCGACATCGATCGCTTCAAGCCTGCGTGATTACGTCACCCGATTGGCGCAAGGCGGTTGCCGATCGCCGGGACCGGCAAACGATGTCGAACGCTGGCTCGTCCGTATACATCCAGGTAAAACCCTATTGACCCTAGTCGGAGGGAGCCTATAGTCCCGTATCCAGATACGAGATACGGATATGAGATACGGAGCCGGTGATGCTCGATCCACTCGACGTTCAGCGGGACAGCATCACCGACCGCGTCTTCGACGAGATCCGGCAGGCGATCGTCGATCGCAGGCTGCTGCCAGGGCAGCGGCTGTCGGAGGCCAAACTGGCTTCGATGTTGGGGGTCTCCAAGACCCCGGTGCGCGAGACACTGATCCGGCTCGAGCACGTTGGGCTCGTCGAGCCTGGGCCTGGCAGCGGACTCCGGGTTGTCCAACCTTCGATCAAGGTCGTTCAGGACGCGTACGAGGTGCGCCGTGGTCTCGAGTCGCTGGCTGCGGGCCTCGCAGCCGAGCGGGCGAGCGACGACGTTTGCAGCAAGATCAGAAAAGCCGCGGACGAAGGGCTCGCTTGCACTATCGCCAGCGACGAGTCCGGGCGCCGCGGCGCCGACCGGATCTTGCACACCCTCATCGCGACGGGCTCGGGCAACATCAAGCTCGCAGCCGACATCGAGAATTACTACGTGCTGACGTGGGCCCTGCGGCAGCGTGATGTACCGGAAATGTCCGAGAGTGCTCGCTGCGGCGAACAGCACCAGCGTGTCGCAGCCGCCATCTCCGACGGCGACGCGCCGGCTGCCCAAAATGCCATGGCGGAGCACTTGGACACTCTGCGCGAACGCGTTCTCGCCATGCTGGAGATCCCGCGGCCGGCGGAAATCTTCAGCTGAACCGGCGGGGAATCGCAAGACTCCCGCCGGCACGCGGCGTAGTGACAGTCACCGTGCCGTGCAGTACAACCACTTTCCTCGGGCCTGCTGCGGCTCACCTGGTCAATGTCGTTCCCCAGAAACACATTGCCGTGCTCCCTTGTTCGTCCTCCCCGCCCGACTTTCCCCGTCCCACCGATCCTCACCGTCGAGGAGAACATCATGAATCCACGCCGCACCCTGCGTATCTGGCTCTCGGTCCTCGTCGCGGGGTTGACATTCACCTCCGTGTCCGCCTGTTCGTCGGGCGGGTCGAACCTGGACGACATCAAGTCCCACGGCGCCATCACGATCGGCACGTCCGGCAACAACGCACCGACGATCTTCCGGGATCCCTCCGGAGGTTTCGTCGGCATCGACGCCGACTGGGCGAACCTCATCGCGAAGAGCCTCGGAACGAAGGTCGAGTGGAAGACTCTCGACTTCTCCGGCATCGTGCCCGGGCTGCAGGCGAAGAAGTTCGACATCGCGATGTCGGGCTTGCGCGTGACGCCCGACCGGCAGAAGGTCGTCGACTTCTCCGAACCGATCGGGTACGACGACGCCGTCGCGGTGTATCCGCAGAAGGAAACCGGGATCACCGGTCCGGAGAGCATCAAGGGCAAGAGCGTGTGCGTCGTCGCGGGTTCGTCCAACGGCGAGGCTCCCGTCCAGCGCATCGGCGGAGCGGCGAAGGTGACACGCTACCCCGGGCAGGCTGAAGCGTTCTCCGACCTGAAGAACGGCCGGTGCGACCTGATGGTCACCGGAAGGATCCTTGCGCTGTACTGGATCAAGTCGGGTGACGGTACCGGATACGCGGTGTCCCAGAACGGCACGGACGGGACCGCGCTGGCCGTCGGTGTCCCGAAGGGTTCCGACGCGTTGCTGCAGGCCGTCAACAAGGCGATCGAAGACGCCAAGAAGGCCGGCGCGTACCAGAGCATCGCGCAGAAATGGCTCGGCCAACCGTTCAAGCAGTGAGCGCGACGAAGAGGAATCACCCATGAATCTCGACTTCTCCGTCGTGGCGCAGTACTTCCCATTACTGCTCGACGGATTGCTGGTCACCGTGGAGGTCTCGGCCATCACCTTGGTGCTGGCGACCGTGCTCGGCACGTTCATCGCCATGGCCCGGATCTCGCACCGTCAGTGGCTGCGGGTCCTCTCGGGAATCTACGTGTGGATCATGCGCGGCACCCCGGTGCTGCTGGTGCTGTTCTTCATCTACTACGCGGCACCGAGTTTCGGACTGCAGCTGCCGGCGTTCGCCGCGGCAGTGATCGGCATGACGCTGAACTCCGCGGCCTACAAGGCGGAGATCATCCGCTCCGGCATCGAAGCGATTCCGCGGACGCAGACGGAAGCGGCGCTGGCGGTGAACATGACCTACGTGCAGACGATGCATCGGATCGTGCTCCCCCAAGCCGTGCGGATCGTCATCCCGCCGTACATCAACAACGCGATTCTGCTGGTGAAGAACAGCGCGCTGGTCTCCGTGATCACGGTGCCGGACTTGATGCTCAACGCGCAGCAGATCGTTTCGAGCACCTACCGCGCGGTCGAGATCCTCGGCACCGCCGGGTTGCTGTACTTGGTCGTGACCAGTCTGCTGATGCTGGCGCAGCGTTACAGCGAACGCCGCTTCGCCCTTCCTGACCGATGAGCCGACCGGAGCAAGACATGACCCAGCAGCCGGCCACCGAAGCCGCGCTCCCGCTGTTGCACCTCAGCGGATTGCACAAGTCCTTCGGCACCAACGAAATCCTCCGGGGGATCGACCTCGAGGTCCACGCAGGCGAGACCGTGGCAATCATCGGCCCGTCCGGCACCGGTAAGTCGACGCTGCTCCGATGCGTCAACTGGCTCGAGAAGCCCAGCGCGGGCGAAGTCATGCTCGACGGCGTGCGCCTGCGCGCCGAGATGACCGGAAAGGAAGAACAACAGGCGATACGCGCGCTGCGCAGCCGCGTTGGAATGGTCTTCCAGCAGTACAACCTATGGCCTCACTTCAGCGTGCTGCGCAACGTGACCGAAGGTCAGGTGCGCGTGCTCGGCACCAATCCGGGCGAGGCGAAGGCAAAGGCTCGGGAGTTCCTGGCCCGAGTTCGGATGGAGGCCTTCGAGGACAGGTACCCCAGCCAGCTCTCCGGTGGTCAGCAGCAGCGGGTCGCGATCGCCCGCACACTGGCCATGGGGCCTCGCCTGGTCCTGTTCGACGAGGTGACGTCGGCGCTCGACCCCGAGCTCGTGGGTGAGGTGCTCGAAACGATGAAGCAGCTCGCGGACGACGGACTGACCATGCTCGTCGTGACGCACGAGATGGGCTTCGCGCGGCGAGTGGCTGATCGCGTCGTCTTCATGGACGGTGGTCACATCGCCGAACAGGGTCCCGCAGAAGTGGTGTTCGAGAACCCGGTGCATGACCGCACGAGAGCGTTCTTCGACCACGTGCGCCGATCGTCCTGGACCGTGTGATCGTGGCCGGGACGATCGTGACGGGCAGCACCGGGTTTCTCGGGGCTCACCTCGTCCGGGCTCTGGCCGCGCGGAATGGCCCTGTCGTCGCGGCGGATCTGGCGGAGCCGCCGCCAGACGTCCGGGCGCTGTGGGCTGATCACGTCGTCGAATTCCGCGAGCTCGACGTGCGGGAGCCGGCGGCGGTGTTCGCCGACGTGCGGCCGGACGTGGTGGTCCACGCGGCAGCCGTGACCAACGGTGATCGCCGGATCCTCGACGAGGTCAACGTCGGTGGCACGGCGGCGGTGCTCGCCGCTGCGGCGACGGCGCGGGTCGTTTACGTGTCGTCGGCATCGGTGTACGCGGACGGTGCCGTGCTCGACGAGGACAGTTCGGTTCGGACCGATCCAGGTGGCTACCCGGCCTCGAAACTCGCGGCCGAGCGACTGGCGGTGAAAGCCGGAGCCGTGATCGCGCGGGTGGCGGCGTGTTACGGACCGCTCGAACGCGACACCGGGACCCGTCAGGTGATGTCGTTGCCCTACACCGCGATCCGGGCGGCGCTCGCCGGCCGCGCAGTCCAGGTGGAACCGGGGCAGGCGGGGCGGGCTTTCGACCCGACGTGGGTCGGGGACATCGCGGAAGGCATCGCCGCACTCGCCACGGTGGACCCGCCGCACCGGCTCTACAACGTCGGCTCCGGAACCGCGATCACCCTGGCCGCCTTGGCCGACGCCGTGAATTCCGCGGTCGGGCCAGTTGAGCCGACAGACCCCCCGTTTTTCCTCAGCCTGCCGCCGGAGCACCGCAGCGGTGTCCTCGACGTGACGAGGCTGCGCGAGCTGTCCGGACGCGCGGCAACGCCGCTCCCCGATGCTTTGGCCGCCTACCTTGAATGGCTTCGTGACCATGCTTGCTGAAATTCCGATCGCGGCGAGGTTCACCGGTCGGCGTGCCGTGATCACCGGAGGAGCGGCCGGTATCGGCCTGGCCATCGCCCGGCGACTCGCGATCGAGGGCGCCTCGGTCACCGTTCTCGACCGTGATCCCGCCGCCTTGAAGGTCGTGGTGCAGGAGCTCCCGGGCGACGGCCATCGCGGCCGGTTGCTCGACCTCGCCGATGGAACCGCGACGCGACAGGTGGTTGAGGAGACGGCTGCGGACGGTGGACTGGACGTCCTGGTCCACAGCGCAGCGATGTCTGTCGGTGGCACCGCGCCAGAACTCGCGCCTGAGGAGTGGAGCGGAGTGCTGTCGGTCAACCTGACCGCGGCGTTCCACCTTGCCGCGGCTGCCATTCCCCACCTCGCCCGGTCCGGTGGCGGAGCGTTGCTGCTCATCGCCAGCCAGCTGGGACTCGTCGGCACTCGCGGTTCCGTCGCGTACACGGCCAGCAAAGGCGGCGTCGTGAATCTGACTCGGTCGCTGGCGTTGGACCACGCAGGTGACGGCGTCCGGGTCAATTGCCTCTGCCCAGGACCGACGGAGACGCCATTCCTCGAACGCAGTTTCGCGCGGACTGGCGACGCTGCGGCGGCGAGGGCGACGGCGCTCGGCCGGGTCCCACTCGGCCGCTTCGGGCGGCCGGACGAGATCGCCTCCGCCGCGGTGTTCCTGTGTTCGCCCGAGGCGTCCTTCATCACCGGCGCCACCCTCGTTGCCGACGGCGGCTACGTCGCACAGTGACGGCAAAACCGTTTGCCGGCAAGACTTTTGGCGGATCGACAAGGAGTACTGTGGAATACGACTTGGTCCTGCACGACGTGCAGCTGGTGAGCACAGACGGCGTCCGCAGGGCGACGGTCGCCATCTCCGGCGGGCAGGTCGCGGACGTACTGGATGCCGGTACCCGGCCCTCCGCGACCGAACACCTCGACGCCGGCGGGCTGCACCTGCTTCCCGGCCTTGTCGACACGCACGTGCACCTGCGAGCGCCGGCACGGCCCGATCGCGAGACGTTCCGCACCGGCACGGCGGCTGCCGCGGCCGGGGGAGTGACCACTATTTGCGAGATGCCGACGTCGGATCCGCCGGTCAACTCCGGCGCCACGCTCGCCCGGCGCGCGGTCGAGCTGCGGCCCGATGCCCTCGTCGACTACGCGCTCTACGGCGGCGCGGCATGGGAGAACCGCGACGAGATAGCCGCGATGGCCGACGCCGGCGCGGTGGCGTTCAAGACCTGGCTGCACGCACCGGCGCCAGGACGAGAAGCGGAGTTCCGCGGGCTGTCCTGCCCCGACGCCGGGCGGCTGCACGAAGTCATGCGCGACGTGGCGCGCACCGGACTGGTGCACGCCCTGCACTGCGAGCACGAGCAGATCCTGACCGTTGCGGGTGAAGCCGCCCGCCGGCAACACGGCTTGCCGGGCGCGGTCCACGCGGCGGCTCGGCCGGAAATCGCCGAAGACGCCTCGGTGGCGACGGTGCTGGCGCTCGCGGCCGCCATCGGCGCCCGGGTACAGCCCGTCCACGTGTCCAGTGCCGAATCGGTGGTGCTCGCCGCCGAGGCGCGGGCGCGCGGGGTGCAGGTGACTGTGGAAACGTGCCCCCACTACCTGCAGCTCGACGAGAAAGCCCTGTTCGAATTCGGCCCTTGGGCGAAATGCAATCCGCCGCTGCGCAGCGCCGCAACGGTCGAGCGGCTGTGGGACGAGCTGCGCGCGGGCCGGATCGACGTGATCGGCACCGACCACTGCCCGTACCGGCCAGAGGAGATCGCCACGGGTGAGGAGGACATCTTCGTTTCGCCACCCGGGCTTCCGGGGTTGGAGACGATGCTGCCGATCATGCTCACCGCCGTGCACGAGGGCCGGCTCACGCTGCCCGACGTAGCCAGGCTCACGTCCGGCCGGGCCGCGGAGATCTTCGACCTGCCGGCCAAAGGCCGGATCACGCCGGGCGCGGACGCGGACCTGGTGCTGGTCGATACCACCAGCGAATGGACGTTTCGCCCTGAGGGATTCTCGAAGGCCGCACCGAACGCCACGTTCCTCGACGGCTCCCGGTTCACCGGGCGCGTGGTGACCACTTTCGTACGCGGGCAGCGTGTTTTCGATCGAGGGCAGATCGTGGCCGAACCCGGCCACGGCCGGTTCGTCAGGCCCGATCGGGCTCGCGTGTCAGCTCGCCGCGCCGCGGCGAGCTGACACGCGAGCCCTCAGCTGAGCCCTGCGGCGACTCCTCGTCAGGAGCAAGGACGGGACCTGATGGGTAGCCAGGCCACAAGTTGGTCCGGTAGACATTGCCCTGTGCCAGAAGAACATGATCGGCCCTGGGTGCAGGCGGTTACCGCTGCGGTCGCCGGCTCGCTCGCAGGGCTCGCGGACGCAACTGGCTCGCCCTTCGTTGTGGGCGCGGCAGCCTCGCCAGCGTGGGTATCGATGCCGGGCTGCGGAAGCTGGGAGAGCTGCGGGCCAGGCGTGCGATCGACACCTGTGATGACGCGGCGGCGATGGCCGGCATCCCAACTGACGAAATGCTGACGGCGATTCTCGCGACTGAGGGGCTGCTGGATTTGTTCGGAGTGTGTGTTGAGGCGTCGGCTCGGACTCCGCTGCGAGTCAAGCGCCGGATACTGGCCCGGCTGCTGGCCGAGGGTTACGGCGAGGCGGGCCAGTCGAAGCTGGAGAACAGGGTCTACATGGCGCGCATCCTCAATGACCTTGAACAGCCGCACTTCGCTATCTTGAGTGAGTTGGCGTCGGTTGAGACCCCGACGCTGGTCGGCCTGGCCAATCTTCTCGATCCGCCTCAGTTCGTGGACTCCACGCTCAGCGTCCTGATTAGCAACGGGCTGGTCCGCGGCGTGGACCAGTTCCTGTCGCCGCAGTACCCCACGTCCTACTCGAACCTAGATGACGAACCCAGCGTCGCAGGGCGGAAGCTTCGCGATCACAGTTCTGGGCCGGGACTTCTGCCGGTGGGCGGAAGATGCGACCGAACAGCTGTGAGCCCGGCCTCCTTCAACCAATGGGGCAGATTCTACTCCGCGAGGACGAACTAACGTGGTACTTCAGGACGCATTCGAGGCCGCCCAGCGATTTCTCGATGCCGGGATTCGGGCCCAGAACGACGCCGAGATCGTGATCAGCGAGTGCAAAGAACTCGCCGACGCATGGTATTTCGACTACAACAGCCGCGCCTTCCTGGAACAGGATGACATCTCATCGGCGCTCGTCGGCAACGGCCCTGTCGTCGTTCCCAAGTCTGGGGCGGAGCCCTACATCGGCTCTGTTTTCGGACCCGCTTGACATGCGACGTGACGGCCTCGAGCCCTGCTCACCCTCACCGGACTCGTCCTGAGTCGGTGCGGTGTCGTTCAAGCCGGGGAGGATGCCGCCGGCTCGGCATCGTCAGGCGTGCCAAGCCTATGATGGCCACCGCTGCACCCTCTCCGCTCACGCATACAACGATCGACCGCAGAACACCTGCGGCGAGCGATCGATTCACCATCAACGACACCATCGAGCGCTCTGTCGCGCGGAGCTTCGGCTCGCCAGGATGCCTCCAGCAGCGGAGCCCCAACGACCGGACCGAATGTGGAGCACCTGTTCTCTGCACCGTAGGCGAGTGGGAGCTCCTGGCGGGGGTCGGTGGACATGTCGGCGCAGTGGAGCCGCTGCGCTGGCGCGGGCCGGGTATAAGTGCCGACGCTTCTGCTTCGGACAGCAAAGTGCCGAGGACGAGTGCTGGATGTTCTTCGACGTCACCGACCTGGCTTGGGAGCTGAAGATCCGTGCCAGGTCCCGGCGATCGCGCCCGACACTCACGCGGTCGGCGACCGCCGCTAGTTCGACGAAGCCGGAGGGCTGGGGGTGATCCGGTGCCCCGGCCGGCCCCCGACGGAGAGGGCGAGCCCGATGACGATCTCGTCGGGGTGCGGCGCATCGGGGATCGTGATCTCGGCGGCGTCGAAGTCGTCGGCAGCCCAGATCTCCTCCTTGTTCGCGAGCGGGATCAGGAGGGGCGAGCCGGGCGCGCCCGCCTTGGCGCTGCTGCTCATGATCGCCTTGCCCGGGGAGACGAGTGCGCGCACCGACCTGCCGAACCGCGGGTGCAGCACCGCAACTGCGTGTTCGATCGCGCCGCCGGTCCCGACGACCGCGCCCTTGCCGTAGCCGGCGACGTCAGCAGGCTTGACGCCGAGCGCATCCACGGCGCGCGCGACCAGGAGCGCCCCGAGGTCCTCACCGGCTTGGATGAGCTCGTCGAGGTCGTCGTCGGCACGGCGGGCGAACGGGTTGGAGATGACGGCCGCGACGCGGAGCGCACACCGGGGGACAGGCGGCTCCGGCCGGGGTCGGGGGTCGGCCGGAACCGCCTGAGTCTGTCCTACTCGGACTTGATCCTCCGCAGGAGGTCCTCCGGCGCGATGTGGCAGCGGTATCGGTTGCCCTTCCCGGTGTCCTGCCACGGCGGCTCCTGCGTGCGGCAGACGTCGCCGAGCGCCCGGGGGCACCGGGTGTGGAACCGGCACCCGCTCGGCGGAGCGGAGGCGCTGGGGTAGGTGCCGTCGAGGCGGATGCGCTGGCGGGTCTCGTCCGGGTCGAGGTCGGGCGCCGCCGAGAGGAGTGCTTCGGTGTAGGGGTGGTGTGGTGGCTGGAACACGGCGTCGGCCGTGCCGATTTCGACGAGCTGGCCGAGGTAGAGCACCCCGATGCGGTCGGCGAGGTACCGGACGACGGACATGTCGTGCGAGATGAACAGGTACGCGACGTCCTTGGCCACCTGGAGTTCGACCAGCAGGTTCAGGATCGCCGCTTGCACTGAGACATCGAGTGCGGAGACGGGCTCGTCGCACAGCACGAGCGAGGGTGACCCGGCGAACGCCCGCGCGATCGCCACGCGCTGCTTGAGTCCGCCGGACAGCGCGCTGGGGCGCACGTCGAGGTGGCGCGGTTCGAGCCGCACCGACGACGTGAGCTCTTCGACGCGGTCTTCGCGCCCCCGGCCGCGGAGGCGGTCGTTCAGCAGGGTCACGGCCCGGCTCAGGATCCGCCGCACGGGGTGGCGGGGGTTGAGCGCGTTGTCGGGGTTCTGGAAGACCATCTGGATCTTCCGGCGCATCGTCTGCTCGGCGCGCCCAGGCCTCTTGGAGAGCGTGACGTCCTCGAACTGCAGCGTGCCTTCGGACGGGTGGGTCATGCCCGCGATGCACTTGGCGATGGTGGTCTTGCCGCTCCCGGATTCGCCGACCAGACCGAAGACCTCGCCGCGGTGCAGGTCGAAGGAGACGTCGGAAACGGCGGTGAACTCGTGTCCGCCGGTGCGGTAGCGCTTGGTCAGGTTGCGGACTTCCAGCAGCACTTCCTCGGTCGTCCGCTCGGTTGCGGAGAACTGTTCGACTTCGCCCACCGTCCGGGTCCGGTCGTGGTGGAAGCAGCTGACCGCGTGGTCGGTGCCGAGTGATTCCGCCGGCGGCATTTCGGTGTGGCAGCGGTCGGTGGCGAGTTCGCAGCGCGCGGCGTACGGGCACCCGGTGAGTGCGGTGCCGGGCGCTGGGAGTGATCCGGGGATCGTCGCGAGAAGACCGGCCGACTTGGTGACGCCGTGGCGCGGCACCGAGCGGAGCAGGTCCCGGGTGTACGGGTGCCGAGGAGAGGCGAACAACTCGTCCGCGGGAGCTTCCTCGACAAGCCGGCCCGCGTAGAGAACGCCGACGCGGTCACAGATTTGCGCCACGATGCCGAGGTTGTGGCTGATGAAGAGCACGGCGGTGTGGAATTCTTCGCGCAGCTGCTTGATGAGTTCGAGTACCTCGGCTTCGACGGTCGCGTCCAGGCCGGTGGTGGGTTCGTCGAGCACCAGGAGATCGGGGTTCCCGGAGAGCGCCATCGCGATCATCACGCGTTGCTGCTGGCCGCCGGAGAGCTCGTGCGGGTAGCGGCGGGCGCACGCGGCCGGGTCCGGGATCCGGACCTTGGCCAGCATCTCGAGGGCCTTCTCCTTGCATTCTGCAGTGGACAGTCCACTGTGCACCCTGATGCCTTCGGCGACCTGCGCTCCGATGCGCATGGACGGGTTCAGGGATGCGCCCGGGTTCTGGTACACCATGGCGATCCGCCCACCACGCCATTGGCGGAGGAGGCCCTTGCCTGCGGACAGGGCATCCTCACCGGCGAACGTGATGCCGCTGCCGTCGCTGACGACCGCGTTGTCCGGGAGGTACCGCATGATCGACATGGCGACGGTGGTCTTGCCGCAGCCTGACTCGCCGACGAGGCCGTACGCCTCGCCCGGTCGGATCGTGAACGACACGTCCCGCACGACCGGCGACACCCGCGAACCCCTCCGGTAGCTGATGTCCAGGTTGCGCACGGCCAGCGTCGGCTGCTCCAGCGTGGTGGTCATAACGGTGCCTTCCGGGGGGATCAAGCGTCCAGCACGCGCTGGAAGCCGTCGGCGACGAGGTTGACGGCGACGACGAGCGTCGCCAGCGCCAAAGCGGGGAACAGGACGATCCACGGCGCGACCTGCAGGTAGACCTGGCCCAGCGAGATCGTGAGACCCCAGTCCGGGGACGGCTGCTGGATGCCGAGCGTGAGGAACGACAGCGTTGCCGAGGTGAAGATGGCGTAGCCGAGCCGGACCGTGCCCTCGACGATGATCGGACCGGTCACGTTCGGCAGGATCTCGGTGAACATGATCTTCGGGCCCGACGCGCCGGCCAGCTTGGCGGCGGCGACGTACTCGAGCTCCCGCTGGGTGAGCACCGCCGCGCGCACCGTCCGGGCGACGCCGGGGACGAAGGTGACCGCGATCAGCAGGATCACCGGCAGCTCGCCGGAGCCCAGCACCGTGAGCACGAGCACGGCGATGATCACGAGCGGGAACGCGAGCACCGCGTCGACGATGCGCATCGCGACGTCGTCGAGCACGCCGCGGTAGTACCCGGTGAACAGGCCGAGCGCGACGCCGCCGGCCAGCCCCAGCGCGGTGGCCGCCGGGGCGACGGTGAGCACGGGGGAGGCGCCGGCGAGCAGGCGCGACAACACGTCGCGGCCGAGGTTGTCCGTCCCGAACAAGTGGGCACCAGACGGCCCCTGCAATGTTTGCGGGAAGATCTGTTGCGGATCGTGCGGGGCGAAGGACTGCCAGAAGATTGCGTCGACGACCCAGAACAGCAGGATCACCGCACCGATCAGGAACGTGGGGGAGCGCAGCAGCCCGCGCACGATCTCGCGTCGGCGGGCCTTCGCGGCCGTGGAAGCCTGGCGGGGCGCCGCCTGCCCGGTGGCAGGTGCGGCCATGGTCTCCGTTGACGTCATGAATGCTCCTTCTCGTCCGGCCGGGTCACGCCGCAGCGAGCCGGATGCGGGGGTTGAGCACGCCGTAGAGGAGGTCGGCGCACAGGTTCGCCACGGTGTAGATCACCGCGATGACGAGCACGGCTGCCTCGAGGACCGGGAGGTCGTGCCCGGTGGCCGAGGTGTAGATGAGCTGGCCGATCCCTGGGTAGTTGAAGAGCTTCTCGACCACGACGAGGCCGCCGACGGCGTACCCGACCTGGGCGCTGACGACCGTGATCGCCGGCAACAGGGAGTTGCGCAGAACGTGCTTGCCGATGACGCGGCCCGGTTTCAGTCCTTTGAGGACTGCGGTCCGCACGTAAGCGGAGTCGAGCACGTCGACAGTGCCGGCCCGCGCCATGCGCGAGATGTAGCCGAACAGGACGAACATCAGCGGGATCGACGGCAGGAGCAGCTGGCGGAAGACGTCCGTGATCTCGGGGAGTGGCACCGACGACGACACCGGGAACCACTTGAGCGAAACGCCGAACACCACGAGCAGCACGGTGCCCGCCACGAACTCGGGCAGTGCGATGAGGGACAGTCCGGTCACGGAAATCGCGCGGTCGGTGAACTTGTCCCGCCTCAGGGCTGCCACCACGCCGAAGCCGAGGGACAACGGCACGGCGATGACGAGCGCGAACCCGCCGAGCAGCAGCGAGTCGCCGAGGTGCCCGAGTACGAGGCCCGTGACCGGTTCCTGCAGGAGGTAAGACTTGCCCCAGCCGCCGTGGAGGAAGCCCCACATGTAGTCGAGGTAGCGCACGGGCAGGGGCCGGTCGAGCCCGAGCGTGTGGTTCAACTGCGCGACCTGGTCGTTGGTCGCGTACGGTCCGAGGATCGTGCGTCCCACATCGCCGGGGAGCACCTGCGAGACCGCGAACACGATGATCGACACGAGCAGGAGCGTCAGCACGCTCAGCCCGAGCCGTTTGGTGATGAATCCGATCATGTCTGAGCCCAGCCTGTCGTCTGGTGGGGCGCACCCGGGGAGAACGCCGGGGATGGCTTGTCACGGGCGAGCAACACGCCCTGCCCGTTGATATTCTGTATAGCGTATCTGTCGCCCAAGAGGGAAGCAACGGGCTGCTGCGGTCTCGCCGTGTTACGTTCTTGTTGCTCCCGGTGTAACAATGCTGCTGGTCAAGGCGAAAACGTGCATTGCAAGGGGACGCTGCCGCGCGGGGGATTGTGCTTTGCGGGCTCAGGGAGCTAACTTATATGGAATATCAAATCCCGATCTGAAGCTCAGGATCGGAACCCGGTGACGCCGTTCGGTGCGCCCCGAGTGAGGAACTGCCGATGGACGACTACGAGTACCACCTGTTCGAAGAGGTGCGGGCCCGGCGGCTGAGCAGACGCGGATTCCTGCGCCGGGCCAGTGTGCTGGGGCTCGGCTTGCCGGCCGCGTCGGCCATCCTCGCGGCCTGCGGTCAAGGCGGTGGCATCAACTCCGTGCCGGCGGTGGGCCCGCCTCGCCGAGGTGGGACGGCGAATGTCGCGATCACCCGGCCGGCCTCGCTCGTGGACCCGGTGACGCTCTACAACCAGGGCGGTCAGACGACAGCGCAGATCGCCGGTGAATACCTGTGCTTCCCGCGCGCCGACTACACCCTGGACCCGCGGCTCGCGGTGTCGTGGTCGGCCAAGCGACCGGACACGTGGACCTTCGTACTACGTCAGGGGGTGAAGTGGCACGACGGCAAGCCCTTCACCGCGGACGATGTCGTGTACACGATGAATCTGCTGACCGATCCGAAGGTCAACTCGTCGGCGCTGTCGGCGTTCAAGGGGATCTTCTCGCACGGCAACATCGAGAAGGTCGACGACCACACGGTCACGTTCCATCTCGACCAGCCGTTCGTGGACTTCCCCTATCTCGTCTCGGCCTTCAACTTCAACGCGATCATTCTGCCGAAGAACTACCAGATCGGCGATTTCGCGAAGGGGCACGTCGGGACTGGCGCCTTCGTGATGACCGGCTACCAGCCGGAGACCGGCGCCACCTTCGCGCGCAACCCGGACTACTGGGACAAGCGCTACCCCTACCTGGACAGCCTGCGCCTCACCTACTACGCGGACGACAGCGCCATCGCCCTCAACATGCAGGGCGGCAGAGAAAACGTGTGGCCGATCGCGCCCCACCAAAGTGCGCAGGCCCTGCAGGAGACCCCGAACCTCAAGATCATCAAGAGCCCGTCCAGCGAGTACCGCGGCTTCCATATGCGGACGGACCAGGCGCCGTTCGACAACCCGCTGGTGCGGCAGGCCGTCGCCGCGTGCTTCGACCGGCCCGCCCTCGTTCAGGCCTTGCTCGGCGGTGACGGCGAGCTCGGCAACGACCACTCGTTCGCACCCGTCTTCCCGGTCTCGAAGCAGGCGATTGCCCAAGTCCCCCAACGGAAGCAGGACTACGCGCTGGCGAAGTCCCTGCTCGCCCGCGCCGGGCACCCGAACGGTTTCCCGGTCACCCTGACCACCGAGCAGTACCTCGAGATCCCGCAGTACGCGGTCCTCGCGCAACAGGCCCTGAAGCCGGCGGGAATCAACCTGCAGCTCAACGTGCAGCAGCAGAGCGCCTACTACGGCACGGGAAACAGCCAGCCGTGGCTCGAAGTGCCGATGGGCATCGTCGACTGGGGTGCGCGCGGCGTGCCGAGCCAGGCGATCCTGCCCGCGTACACCTCGGGCGGCATCTGGAACGCTGCGCACTGGAAGAACCGCGACTTCGACCGCGCCTTCGCCGACCTGAACGCCTCGCTCGATGAGCAGACCCGGCTCAAGGCCGCCGCGCGGATGGCCGTGATCCAGCATGACCAGGTGCCGGCGATCATCGGCTACTGGATCAAGAACCTGCGTGTGACCGGTGTGTCCATCGGTGGTCTCGCCGAAGGACCCGCGAACCACTTCGACCCGCGAACCCTCTGGAGCGCAGTATGAGCACGGCGATCGGCCTGGTCGGCCTCGGCTGGATCGGCGACAGCCACCTCACGGATCTCGCCGCTCGTGCGGACGTGGAGATCCGCGCTTTGTGCGATCTCGATGCCGGGCGAACGGCGGAGTTCGCGGGACGCTACGACGCACGCGCTTGCAAGGACGTCGACGAGCTGCTCGCAACGGAACTCGACGCCGTCTGGATCTGCACTCCGCCGCAACACCACCTGGCGCCTGCGCGGCAGGCGTTCGCTCGCGGGATCCCGGTCTACTTGGAGAAGCCCGTCGCCCGCGATCTCGCCGAGGCGACAGAGCTGACTCGGCTCGCGGAGGAGTCGGGGGTGGTGTGCGCCGTCGGTTACCAGTGGCGCGCGCTCGAGCTGCTCGATGCTGTGCGCTCGGAGCTGAAATCTTCCGACGTCGTGAGCCTGTCCGGCTACAGCGTGGGCCCGACCGCAGCCCGGCCCTGGTTCCTCGACCAGGCCCAGGGCGGTGGCAACCTGCTGGAACGCGGGAGCCACCAGATCGACCTGGCCCGGGCCGTGGCCGGCGAGGTCGAATCCGTTTTCGCCGTCGGCAGCACCGTGCGCGTTGATCGGCCCGGCGTCGCCGCGCGCGACATCGACGATGCGCTCACCCTGGTGCTGCGCATGACCAACGGTGCAGTCGCGACCATCGTCATCGCCTGGACGCCGGCGGACGTCTCGGGCCGCTATGGCCTGGACGTTGTCACGGACTCCGGCTTGCTGAGGGTGGCGCTCGACCCGGAGTTCAGGCTGACCGGACGCAACCGCGGCCTGGAAGTTTCCGCAGGGGTGGCCGAAGAGCCGTTCAGCGCATCGAACTCGCGGTTCCTCGCCGCGGTGAAGGCGGGCGACCCCGCTGCGGTGGCGTGCACCCCTGCCGATGCCCTGGCCACTCTGCGGGTCGCGCTCGCGGGAGAAGAAGCGCTCGCGACCGGACGAACGGTCACGTTGTCGTGACCACACCGAACGTCGTCGTCACCGGCGCGGCCTCGGGAATCGGGCGCGCCGTGACGCAGATGTGCCTCGCCACGGGCGCGCGCGTGGCCGGCCTGGACCTCGGCGCAGGTGCTGCGCATCCCGGTTACGAGGATGCCTACTTCGCACTGGCGGCCGACGTGTCAGACGAAGGCTCGGTGAGCGCGGCGGCAGAGGCGGTTCGGACCGAGTTCGACGGCGTCGACTGGCTCGTCAACTGTGCCGGGATCGGCGGGTACACCGGCGACGTGACCGAGACGTCACCGGAGTCCTGGCGGCGAACTCTGGACGTGAACCTGACCGGCGCGTACCTGGTGTCCCGTGCGGTGTTGCCGCTGATGCGCGGCAGGGCGGGCGCGGCCGTCGTCCACGTGAGTTCGCAGTACGGAATGGTCGGCGGCGCCGGGTTTCCGGCGTACTGCGCGGCGAAAGCCGGCCTGATCGGGCTCACCCGGGCAATGGCCGTCGACCACGCGCCGGACGGGATCCGCGTCAACTGCGTATGTCCGGGGCCGACCGACACCCCGATGCTCGCGCGCAGCGGCCGGGACGAAACCGGTGGCCGCGAAGCCGAACGCGTACGGGAACGGAACTTGTTCGGCACCCCGGCGCCGCCGCAGGACGTCGCCGAGACGATCGCGTTCCTGCTGGGGCCGGGATCGGCCTCGATGACCGGTGCCGTCGTCCCTGTGGACGGCGGCTGGACCGCAGGGTGAATCACGAGAGGGAGCGGAAAGTGGCAGAGACCACGCGCGTACGGGATTTCGTCGGGTACGGGCGGAACGCCCCGCGGGTGCGGTGGCCCGGCGAGGAGAAGCTGGTCATCAACATCGTCGTCAACTACGAGGAGGGCTCGGAGTACTCCGTGCTCGACGGCGACGACCACAACGACGGTTGGGGGGAGTACGACTACGAGGTCGACCCGGCGATCCGGGACTTCGGCAGCGAGACGCACTACGAGTTCGGCAGCCGTGTCGGCATCTGGCGGCTGGCCCGGCTGTTCGACCGATTCGACGTACCGGTCACGATCGGGGCGTGTGCCACGGCGCTCGAGCGCAATCCCGAAGTGGCCCAATGGGTCCGGGAGAGCCGGCACGATGTGATCGGCCACGGCTACCGATGGCTCGAGTACAACCGCGTGGACCGCGAGGTGGAACGCGAGCACCTACGGCTGGCCATCGAGTCGCTGGAGCGCACGACGGGGGAGCGGCCACTCGGCTGGTACCTGCGGTCGTTCCCGAGCGAGCACACGCTCGACCTCCTCGTCGAGCAAGGCGGCTTCCTCTACGACTCCGACGTGTGCAACGACGAGTTGCCCTACTTCATGGAAGTTTCGGGGCAGCAGCTGCTGATGGTGCCCTACTCGAAGGTCTACAACGACACTCGTTACCTGTTGAACCCGACCTACGGCTCGCCTTCACAGTTCTTCGAGAGCATGCGACTGGGTATCGACTACCTCTGCGAAGAGATCGACCACGGGCTCGGGCCCCGGATGCTCACGGTCGGGCTCCACCCGCGGTGGAGCGGGCAGGCCAACCGGGCGAGCGCCGTGCGAGATCTGCTGGAGTACGTGTCGGGCAAGGAAGGTGTGTCCTTCATGCGGCGCCTCGACATCGCGCGCTGGTGGCTGGACCACCACGACGAATGGACGGGTGCTCGATGACCGCGGTACCGCTCGCCGTCGCGAGCGCCGCCTTGCCGGACCTGGATCCGCGGCGGCTGTGCGCGGTCGCCGCGGAGCACGGCCTCGACGGCGTGGAGTGGGGCGTCGGGGTGGGGCACGCCCTGGAGCTCACCGCTTCGGACGCTCAGCTCGCCGCCGTGGCCGGCGCCGCAGAGGAAGCCGGTATTGCCTGCGCGGGGGTGGCGGTGCACGAACCGGACGCGCTCGCCTACCCCGGCCCGCTGTGGCAGCGGGTGTGCGACCTGGCCGTAGCACTCCACGCTCCGCACGTGCGGGTCTACGCGACAGGCCACGGCACCGACTTCGACACTGACTTCACCCGCCTGCGCTCGCAGCTGGCGGGCAAAGCCGCGGAATGCGCTGCGCGCGGTGTGCGGCTCCTGCTCGAGCCCGCTCCCACCACGCTGGTGCCGGATCCGTCGCTCGCGTGCCGCGCGCTGTCCGAAGTGGACGTCGACCGCGTCGGCATTGTCTACGACCCGGGCAGCCTCGCCCGCGAGGGGTGGCAGGATCCGTTCCTGGCCACCGGTGTGCTGGGGCCGCTGTTGCGGCACGTGCACGTGAAGAACGTAGCGCCCGAACGGGCCGAGGACGGTACTTGGCTGTGGCGGCGCACGGCGCTGGACACCGGGATCGTCGACTGGCCGCGGGTGTCGGACGCGCTCGAAGCGGCCGGCTACTCCGGTTGGTTCGTGCTGGATCACCTGAGTTCCCAGGAGCCTGGCAGTCTGGCCGCCGATCTTGTCCATCTGAGGAAACTGACGGAGATGAGCCGAACGTGAGCGACCTCAACGGGCGTGTGGCTGTGGTGACCGGGGCGGCTTCCGGGATCGGCCGCGCCATTGCGTTGTGCTTCGCCGAAGCTGGCGCACACGTCGTGGTCGCGGACCGGGTGCGCGAAGCATGGCACGGCGGCGAGCCGACCGACGAGCTCGCCGAGGGCGCCGTCTTCGTCGAGTGCGATCTGGCCGATCCGGTCGCGGTGGACGGCCTGGTGCCCGAAGCCGTCGCGCGCTTCGGGCGGCTTGACGTGCTCGTGAACAACGCCGCGACGAGCGTTGGGCACGAGCTCCTCGAGACGACGGACGACGAGTGGAACCGGGTTCTCGCGGTCAACCTGACGGCGCCGTTCGTGCTCAGCCGCGCGGCGGTGCGACAGATGCTGACCCAGGAAGGGCGGTCGGAGGTCCGCGGCCGCATCGTGAACGTGACATCGCAGCACGGGATCGTGGCGGCCCGCGAGGACACCGCGTACGGGGTGTCGAAGGCCGCCTTGAGCCAGCTGACCCGTCAGACCGCGGCCGAGTACGCGGGGCATGGCATCGTCTGCAACGCCGTGGCGCCCGGCAAGATCGAAACCGGCCCGAGCCCGCGTGCCGGCGACCCGGTGTGGCAGGAGTACTGGACGAGCCGCACTCCGTGGCCGCGCCTCGGCAGTCCCGAGGACGTCGCCCGCGCCACGCTGTACCTGGCCGGCGACGACGCCAGCTACATTACGGGCACGACGTTGATGGTCGATGGCGGCTGGACCGCCCGCTGAGGCGGACCGGTGGCTCGGCGATCAGCCCGTCACGCCACCGGTCCACCCCACGAGGACGTGGTCAAGCGTGCTGCGGAGCCCCGTGGTCGGTCAAGTACGCCACCACGTTGTCCCCGACGGACCGCACGTGTTCTTCCATGAGCTTGCTCGACAACTCGACGTCGCCGTCCAGCAGCGCCTTCGAAATGGCCATGTGCTGGCTCGCGCACACCGGCGAGGCATCGATGCCGGGAAGGTCACGCTGGCGCAGCGCGATGATCATCGCGTTCGCGTCGTCGATGAGGCGCGCGAGCCGGGCATTGCCGGTGGCCCGAGCGATCGTCGTGTGGAAGGCCTCGTCAGCGGCGCGGTACGCCGCGAAGTCGCGCTGGTCCGCGGCGACCACGGTGCGCTCGGCCTCGTGCCTCGCGGCGAGGAGGACGTCGCGATGACCGCGTTCGGCGGCCAGTCGCGCGGACTTCATCTCGAGCGCCTCACGCACCTCGTACGCGTCCCGCAACCGGACCGCGGACGGGGTGACGATGCGGTCCGCGCGAGGGCCGTCGGACTCGACCAGACCGACTTCCTTGAGGCGCAGCAGCGCCTCGCGCACCGGTGTCTTGCTGACACCGAGCTGTTTGGCGAGGCCGGCTTCGGTGACACGGCTCGTGGCGGGCAATTTCCCGTCCACGATGGCCTGGCGGATTGTGTTGTAGACCGACATCGCGAGGCTGTCCGGACGGGGCGCGAGACCGAGCGAAGCCTCGGCCTCGTTCTCCTCGGTCCTGTGCGTGAGCTCCGTCATCGCGTCTTCCCTCCCCTTTCCGGAATCAGTTGCCGTCCCGGCTCCCCGGTACCGGTGAACTCGCCTTCGTGCACCAGTTCGCGCCCGCGCGTCCAGACCGACCGGATCCTGCCGCGCACAGCCGTGCCCGCGTATGGGCTGATGCTCGTGCCGTCCGCGAACGAGGACTCGTCAGCCACCCACCTCGCATCAGGATCCCACAAGACCAGGTCGGCGTCGGTGCCCGGCGCGATCCGGCCCTTGCGGTGGTGGCCGAACGCGTCGGCCGGACCGGTGCACAAAACGTGCACGAGGCGCTCCATCGGGACGCCGTTGTCCAGGCCCCACGACAGCATCAGCGGCAGTCGCGCCCCGATCCCGGGGATGCCGTAGTGAGCGTCACCGCACGGCGAAATCCGCCGGTCAACCTCGGTGCGCTCCTGCGAATGGTCGGAGCCGATCGTGTCCAAGGTCCCGTCACACAGCGCTTCACGCACGGCGGCTACGTGGTCTTCTGCTCGCAACGGGGGAGCGACGAGCAGCGCGCCCGCGCGCGGCCCGTCGTACTCGTCCTCGGTGAACAGGAGGTGGTGCAAGCAGGCTTCGGCGGTCACCTCGGTCTCGCGCGCGGCGCGCGAGGACCGCACGTGGTTGATCGCCTCGCGGCTCGACAGGTGCGTCACGTAGAGGCGCCCGCCGGCGAGCCCGGAGATCCCGAGCGCCCGGCGCACGGCGACCTCCTCGAGCACCGGTGGCCGCACACCGCCGAACGTGCGCGGCCCTCGGCGGCCCTCGGCCGAAGCCTCTTCGACGAGCGCTTCGACCATCTCGCCGTCCTCGCAATGGACCTGGACCGGCAGGCCGGCGGCCTTCGCCGCCAGCATCGTGCGGTACAGCCCGTCCCCCGTCGCCATGATCCCCAGCTCGGGGTAGGCGAGGAAGACCTTCACGGCGTCGGCGCCGAGCTCGGCCAGTTCGGCCACGTCGGCGGCGGTGAGCTCATTGGGGCGGTAGCACATCGCGTGCAGGCCGAGGTCCACGGCCGCGAGGCCTTGCGCCACGAGGTCCTGAGCCCGTTTGAACGCGGACACGGTCTCCTCGCCGTCGTCCGGCAAGGAGAACGACAGCGCTGTGGTGGTTCCGCCGAGCGCGGCCGCGCGGGTCGACGGGGTCAGTCCCGCCATGAGGTGGCAGTGCGGATCGACTCCGCCGGGCAGGACGTGCAGGCCGTCGGCGTCCACGACCCGCTCGGCGTTCACGGTCCCGGGCTCTCGGATCGCGACGATCCGCCCGTCGGACACGGCCACGTCGGCGAGCTGCGTGCCCGTGGGTGTGGTCACCAGGCCGCCGCGGAATGCGAGCTTCACATCGTGCACACCCTGAGGTTAGCATGACGGAACTTCATACAGCGAATATGTTATGCGCTGTCCCCACTGTGAGAGGTGCCCATGGATCTCGGCCTTTCGGAACGCGTGTACGTGGTGACCGGCGGTACGAGCGGGCTGGGCTACGCCACGGCGGAAGCACTCGTCCGGGACGGAGCAAAGGTCGTCGTGTCGTCACGGGACGAGGAAAAGGTCGCGAAGGCCGTCGCTTCGCTGGGAGACACGGCGACCGGAGTCGCGGTCGACAACGCCGATCCCGACGCGCCGCGCCTGCTCACCGAAACCGCACTGGCGGCGTTCGGCCGCGTCGACGGCGCCTTGGTGAGCGTCGGCGGGCCGAAGCCCGGGGTCACCACAGCCGTCAGTGACGAGGTGTGGCGGCAGTCGTTCGAGAGCATCTTCCTCGGTACGGTCCGCCTCGTGCGTCACCTGGCTCCACTGCTCGCGAAGGGCGAGGACCGAGCCGACGGCGGGGCGATTGCCTTCGTTCTGTCGAGCTCGGCCAAGACGCCGCTGCCGCGGCTTTCGGTGTCCAACGGGCTGCGCGCGGGCCTGGGCATGCTGGTGAAGGATCTGTCCGACGAACTCGGCCCCCAGGACACCCGGGTGCTGGGTCTTCTGCCCGGCAAGGTGCTGACGGACCGCACTCTCGCACTCGAGAAGGGTGACCCGGAGGCGCGAACCCGAGCCGAAACTGCGATCCCGCTGCGCCGCCTCGGCGACCCGGCGGAGTTCGGACGCATGGCGGCGGTCCTGCTGTCGCCGGCCGCGTCGTACGTGACCGGGAGCTTGGTCTCCATCGACGGTGGAGCCATCCGCGCGCTGTGACTACTCGGGCCGCAACGGCCTACCGGCGAGCTCCTCGAGGAGGGCGACGGCCATCAGCTCTCCGTCCACCGGCCCGAAGCGGGCGAGGGCTTCGCGATGGACTCGGGTGACGACCTGCGACAGCTCCGACGGCACTGCGAAGCTGTCGAACAGGTCGCTCACCACTTCAAGTTCCTCGGTGCATCTGTCAAGCCCGAAGAGGAGCAGGTAGTCACCGCTGAAGACGCGCTGCACATCGTGGTGCAGGAACTCGCTGCCGGCCGCACTGCCGGCCAGTAGTGAGCGCAATGCTTCGACGTCGAGGCCCGCTGCTTGGCCGAGCAGCATCGCCTCGGCGGTTGCCACCGCCTGCCCGAACCACAGCAGGTTCACCAAGAGCTTGGCGCTGTAGCCAAGGCCTGAACCGCCGACCAGCGCGATCCGGTCCGCGTCCGCGACCGCCTCGAGGATCGGCAGAACACGACTGAACGTCGTGGCGTCCCCCGCGGCGAACAGTTGCAGAGTGCCCGCCTCTGCGGCTTCGGGCCCACCGCCATCGGTGCTTCCAGCACCGCGATGCCGCGAGCGAGGGCGTCCTGCTGGATCGGCTTCATGACCAGCGGGGAGCTGCTCGTCATGTCGATCCAGATCGTGCCCGCCGTCAGCGCCTTCAGCAACGGCTCGGCGCCGTGCATCAAGTCCGGGATCTCCGGCACGCCCGGCATAGCCGTGATCAGGACTTCGGCGCGTGCCACGGCTTCAGTGATGTCGGGCTCCCAGCTCGCACCGCGGGCGACCACGCCTTCCTCTGCCTCAGGTCGCGCGTCGCTCGCCACGACGTCGAAGCCGGCGGCGAGCAGATTGCCGGCTATCGGCAACCCCATCCGACCGACTCCGACCAGCGCGATCCGGGCTCCTCTCGGGAGTGCTGTCGTGGCCGTGCTGTCGTCGTCCTGCCCTGCTCGCGCTCACGCTGGCTCCGATGGCTCGGGTACTTCTCTGCTCGCACTGCGTTTGAAGTAGAAAAACGTTCAACTATCGAGCCTGCCTTCTCCCGCTGTCCCCAGGTCAAGGGGATGTCTCGGCGGTCACCTGTGGTTGACATACTGGACCCCGCTAGTAGTTTTAGTGAGTAGCGCCAGTAAATTGGCGGCTGGTTCCCCGGCGGTAGGAGAAGGTGTGAGCACCGAGAACGTGAGGAGCGTGGACCTCTGCGAGGTTCCGCAGGCGCCGTATGCGCGCCGCTGGCTTGCGCTCGGTGTCCTCGCCCTCGTGCAGTTCATGCTCTCGATCGACAGCACCGTAGTGAACGTGGCGCTGCCGTCGATCCAGGGTGACCTGGGGTTCCAGCCGGCCGGTCTCGCGTGGGTAATGAACGCCTACAGCCTCACCGCGGGCGGTTTCCTCCTGCTCGGGGGCCGGGTATCCGATCTGGCCGACCGGAAGCGGCTCTTCATGATCGGTGTCGTCCTGTTTGCCGGGGCTTCGCTGGTGAGCGGGGTCGCGTCCAACCCTGGGACTCTGGTGGTGGCGCGGTTCGCCCAGGGTCTCGGGGTCGCCGTGGTGAGCCCCGCTGCCCTGGCGTTGGCCGTGCTGATGTTTCCGGACGCCCGGGAACGAGCCCGTGCCATCGGCATGTGGGGCGGGTTGGCCGGCCTCGGCGGAACCTTCGGTGTGGTCATCGGCGGAGTTGTCACCAGCGCGATCAGCTGGCGGTGGATCTTCCTGATCAATCTGCCGATCGCCGTCGTTGTGCTCACCGCATCGGTCCGGCTGGTGCCGCGCAGCCCGGTCGAACGGCGTGCGCGGATCGAGCCGTGGGGTGCGGTCCTCGGCACGGCGGCGATGACGACCCTGGTCTACGGCCTGCTAAACGCGAGCAGCCACGCGTGGGGTGGCGCGGCGGTCCTCGTGCCCGTCGTTGCGGGAGTGGTCCTGCTCGGTGCCTTCATCGCGTCGCAGGCGCTGGTTCGTGATCCGCTGTTGCCGCTCGGATTCTTCCGCGACCGCACCCGGTCGGCCGCGAACGTCGCGGCGATCCTCGGCATGGCGTCGTTCATGACGATGTTCTTCGTGCTGACGCTGTACCTGCAGGACTTCGGGCACTACTCGGCCCTGCGGTCGGGGCTGGCCTACCTGCCGTTCGGGCTCGCGATGCTCGTCGGCATCTATGTGAGCACCAATCTCTTGCCGCGAATCGGCATCAAGTTCGGTGTGGCCGGCGCGTTCCTCATCGGCGCCGCAGCGATGCTCTCCCTGGGACAGATCGGGGGCAGCCTGCACTACGCGCAGCTCGTGCTGCCGGCGACGCTGTGCTACGGGTTTGCGCAGGGGGTCATTTTCCCGGCGCTGCGCTACGCCGCATTACACGGTGCCACGCCGTCCGAGGTCGGGCTGGCCGGCGGCGTGCAGAACACCACGCTGCAACTCGGGGGAAGTCTCGGCCTCGCGGTGCTGGTGACCGTCGCGTTGCGGCACGCCGGGGCCTTGGCCGCCGGCGGGGCGAACCCGCAGGAGGCCACTGTGGACGGTTACGTCCTGGCCTTCCGCATCGGTGCCGGTGTGATGCTCGCGGCCGCGCTCCTGGTCTTGTTCTTCTTCGAGCACGTCGCCGCCGCTGCCCGGCCTGGCGCACTCGGAGCAACGCGAAAGGAAACGCCATGACGTTCATCCTCGCCTGATTCGAAACCGTCCTTGTACAGCAAGAAAACATCCGTGAGAGGTAGCAACCATGTACACCCCCACTTCCGCTCTGCCTGACGAGTTCGTCGGCCGCCGCGTGCTCGTCACGGGTGGTTCCCGCGGCATCGGTGCCGCGATCGCGCAGCGCCTCATCGACGGCGGCGCAGTCGTCGCCACCAGCGCCCGCACCAAGACCGACGAAACCCCGAAGGATTCCACGTTCCTCACCGCCGACCTTCGCTCGGCCGAGGGAGCGCGGGAGCTCATCGAGCGTGCGGCCAACGTACTCGGCGGCCTGGACATCCTGGTGAACGCCGCCGGTGCGGCGCGCACCCACCTGGCTGGGCCTGCGGCCGTGCCCGACGAAGAGTGGCTGGATTCGCTCAACATCAACTTCCTCGCCGCGGTGCGCGTCACCAACGCCGCGCTCCCGGCGCTGAAGGAATCCGGCCGCGGCGCGGCCGTGGTCAACATCAGCACCGGTGTGGTCAAGGACGTCCCGCCGCCGGTCGCGCACTACGCCGCGGCGAAGGCCGCGCTGAACGTCTACAGCCGTGCGCTGGCCAAGGCCGTGGCCCCGGAAGGCATCCGGGTCAACATCGTCAGCCCCGGCCCGGTCGAGACCGAAGGCGGACTCGACGTCCTGCGGCCGATCGCCGAGGCGATGGGCGCGCCCATCGAGGCCGTGGGGCAGAGCATCCCGCTCGGCCGCTTCGGCGACTCGCGCGACATCGCCGAGATCGTCGCTTTCTTGGCCTCCGCTCGCGCGCAGTGGATCACCGGGGCGGACTTCGACATCAACGGCGGTCAGTGATCAGCCATTGGCCCTCCGCTGATGTTGCCCTAGAGAAAGCTCTCCAAGGCGGAATCCGCAGGTGCCTGGACATCGGCGCTTGTCCAGCCTGGTGGGCCCGCTCACTGGCCGGCCATCGCCGCCGTCGGGGTGGGTGGTCCTTGGCGCTCCAGTCTCCGCCGTAACGGCCGATCGCGTGCTTGCGCTCAGTAAGACGGTTGCGCAACGCGTCGCAAAGTCAATCGACCCCGTCCAGACCCTTAGCGCAGTCGAACGAAGCACAGGTGATGTTCGTGACCAATCCACTCTCGCCGGGACGGCTGACGCCGGGCCTGCCCAGCCTGCCGACGCCACCATCGGGTTGGCCGATCGGCTCATACGGCACCTATGAAGAAGCACAGCGCGCGGTCGAGTATCTGGTCGACAACGAGTTCACTGTTCAGGACCTGACGATTGTCGGCGTCGACCTCATGCTCGTCGAGCGTGTCATCGGAAGGCTCACTTGGGGCAAAGTGCTGGGCACTGGTGTGCTGTCCGGCGCCTGGTTCGGGCTGTTCGTCGGCCTGCTGCTGGGTCTGTTCAGCAACACCAACGGCACGGCTGCGGCACCGATGGTCGTCGGCCTCGTCGCCGGGGCCCTGTTCGGCGGCGTATTCGCGGCGCTCGGCTATACCGCGTCGCGAGGGCGTCGCGACTTCTCCTCTGCCAGCCAGCTCGTTGCCGGCCGCTACGACGTCCTGTGCGAGCCGCGTAATGCGGAGAAGGGCCGGGAGCTGCTGACCAAGCTCGCTGTAGGGGCTCACCGCAGTTGAGGACGGGCGAGGCTCGTAGTCGCGGTGGTCGAGCAATGATCGTGCGATGTAGTGCGCTTCCCGACAGACTGATCACACTCGCCACCGATGGACCCGTCGCCATCGGGAGTGGGGGTCGTTGACCTTGAGCGGGTCTCCGGTGTCGGACACGAACACGACCAGCAACCGCGCGCGGGCCGTCTGGCTGGTGTTCTGTGTGAGGACGTGGTGGGTGCCCGGCTGCTCGACCCAGTTCTGGCCTTGGTGGAAGGTGCTGATGGGCTTGTCGTCGAGTTGGCTGCGCACGGTGCCTTCGAGCGCGTATGCGTAGACGAACGCCTGGCCGTGCCGTCGCGGCGCAGCGACCGCGCTGGTTGGCCTGGTGCAGCCTCGTCAGCGGGTGTGACGCGGCCGGGATTGACGAACGCCAGGGTCGCCGGGGCCAGGGTGAAGAACGGGAACAAGTCCTCCCGGCCGATCTCCGGGAACTACCGCACCCTCCAGCTACTCGTCCGTGAACACCGTAGCGCCGACCGGCGACTTCCCACCCGAACCCCGAAGGCCCCTGGCCAAGGGCCTACCCAGCCATATCCGCCGGAGTTTTCCTGAGTACTTCGTGGACCCTCGTTGTCGGCGGGGACGCGGTAGAGCGGCGCGACTGAAGGATGTTGGCCGACCCGGCGCAGGCCCCGACGGACTTGCCCGTGGTCCGGCTCCAGTGACGCGGAGCGGACCGAGTACGGCAAAGCACCCCGGCGCGCGAGCAGGTGCCTTGCCCGGATGGGCACCCCACGGGGACCTTCGGGGCGAGTTTTCGCCGACCCCCCGAAAGATTCGCCGTGCGCTTACGCCAATCAAGGACGAGGGCGGCGAACGGTGCCGCAGCCCCTACGGCGATCGGAGCCAGCGATGTCGGTGGAGACCACCGGACGGAATTTCTACCCAGACGACCCGGAGTACTTCATCGCTCAGCTCGCTCGCGCCCGCGAAGCCGTGCCCGCTGAGCCGGACTCGCCACAGAGTGAGTCGGACGACGCCTGCGGCAAGTCAGATCGATGACAACGGGAGAAGCTGCCATGGACGACACAACGCCTCCACCGCTGACGATCGTGCAACCAGGAGAGGGACGGACCGAAAATCTCGGAACTACTGGAGTGGCCTTCAAGCTCTGGAGCCACGAGACAGGAGGTGCTGTGTCGATCGTGGAGCACCCCTTCCCGGTCGGTGCGCTGGTTGCTCCGCATCGGCACACCCGTGAGGACGAGTACTCGATCGTGACCGAGGGGGAGATCGGTTTCCGGTCGGGCGACCGCGAGGTCGTACTCGGCGCAGGTGGGTACATCGCCAAGCCCCGTGGAGAAGTTCACACGATGTGGAACGCGGGCAAGATGCCCGCGCGGATGATCGAGGTGATCACCCCGGGCGGTTTCGAAGGGTTCTTCCACAACCTGTCCGACATGCTCGCAGGCGGCCCGCCCCCCGAAGGCGAGCTGGCACGGCTCGCGGCCGAGTACGGATTGGAGTTCGCCACCCCCGATTGGCTGCCGGACATCGTCGCGCGGTACCAGCTCAAACCACCGCCCAACCGTACCTAGCCCTGTCACGGTGGGCGCGCCGCCGCCGAGTGTGGCCCACTGTCCAGGAGCCGACCGGCGGCAGCAGCCGAGGTCGAGAACCCCCATCCCGTCATCGGGCGCGTACTCGTGCTCGAGTCGAAGAACTGGAGACATGTGATTACCATGCAAAGCCAGAAGGTCGCCGTCATCGCCGGACCCTCGCAGGGCATCGGCGCCGGCCTGGTCGAGGCCTACCGCAAGCTCGGCCACGCCGTCGTCACGACCTCACGCACCATCCCCTCCGGCGAGGACGCGGGCCTCCTGTGATCATGATTATGAACAGGATCCCGCGAATGTCGGTGGTGCTCACCGGTGCGACAGCGGCACTTATGGCCACGGCGATCACAGTGCCTGCCTCCGCCGCCGCGGTGGGTGCTGCCGACGGGCCGGGAACCGGCCCACGGTGCTCCCCGCGGGTGTCCGCGCTCGGTTTCAGCGACGCCCTGGACAAGCGCGTCGTCAATGGTGCCGACGTCGGTGGGCTGTCCTCGCTGGCCTTCGACGTCCGGTCGCATTCCTGGGCGTCTGCTGTGGACAATCACGCCAGTGATCCAGCGCGCATCTGGTTCTTCCGCAACCTCGGAGACCCGAAGCCGGTTCGTGACCCGTTGGTGCTCAGGAAGCCGGACGGCACGCCGTATACCGGGACCGGCTCTGACAATGAGGGGCTCGCCGTGCTCCCGGACGGCGACTACGTGGTCAGCTCGGAAACCGAGCCGTCGATCCGGATCTTCGACCGCGACGGTGTACAGAAAGAGTCGCTGCCGGTTCCGGCGCGGTTCGCGGTCGCCGGTACCACCCCCGACGGTGAGGCAGCCTCCAACGCCACCCTCGAAGGACTGACAGTCTCGCCGTCCGGGCGGGAGATCATCGCCTCCATGGAGGACGCACTCTCCGGCGACGTCTCTGCAACCGGCGACGCCTCCCTGCACCGGTTTCTGGTGTACACCGTCGACGGCACCGGACAATGGCACCTCATCAAGCAGGTCGGATACCGGGCCGAGCCGGATATGCGCATCCCCGAGGTCGCCGCATACCGCGATGACGCGATCCTGGTCGAGGAGGCCGCCTTCGACAGCACCGCCGGCAACAGTGTCGACCTTTTCACCGTGACCGGTCTCAGAAAAGCTGCCGATGTCGGTGCGCTGCCGAACCTTTCAGACGCTCCGCGTGCGGACATCGTCGCCAAGCAACACCTGGCCGATCTGGTGAACTGCCCCACGCTGGGCGCACCTACGAAAGAGGCCCAGGCCAACCCTCTGCTGGACAATTACGAAGGCATGGCCATCACCGGCAACGGCCCAGGCCTGATCGGCGTGAGCCTGATCAGCGACGACAACTTCTCCGCGATGCAGACCACGCGCGTGCTGAACCTGGCCGCACATCTGCCCTGAGCCCGGACGCCCCGATGTCAAGGACGAAGCGTGCGCGACGTTGGCTGTAATAGTCCGCATTTGGGCGAGTCACGTATCCTCCGCTGGGTGAACAGGTAGGACGCCGGGCTGTCCCCTTGGCCCGGCGTCCGGCGGCGGTCTGCAGTAGTGGTCGTTCAAACGAGCACTGAGCCAACGACTGATCACTGCTGGTAGGGCAAAGTCGCCTGATGCACTGCGAGTATTACGGTGATTCCCAACAAACGTCAGCAACGAGGATAACCATGCACGTACTGCTCACTGGTGGTACCGGCTACATCGGAGCCGCGGTGCTGGATCGGCTCGTCTCCAGCGGCCACCAGGTCACTGCCTTGGTCCGCTCCGCCGAGAAGGCCGAGTTGGTACGGGCCAAGGGCGCCCAGCCCGCGATTGCCGACCTGGCAGACCGTGACGCATTGGAGGGACTCGCCGCGACGAGCGACGGTGTGATCCACTTGGCGTCGCCAGGCGACCAGACCAGTGCGACCGTCGAAGAGGTGGCGGTCACCAGCTTCCTGCGCGCGCTGCGGAACACCGACCGGCCGTTCGTGTACACCACCGGCGTCTGGCTGCACGGCAGCGGTTCGGGAATCACTGAGTCGACCGGCATGAACGCCCCGCGGCTGATCGCCTGGCGCGTGCCGCTCGGCAAGCTCGTGCGCGCAGCGCAGAGCGTCCGGACCTCGGTTATTGCGCCGGCAGTGGTGTACGGCCACGGCGGTGGTTTGCTGAACCGCGTCGCCGCTGGCCCTCGAACCGCCGGAAACGCCCCGGCGCTCACCATGATCGGTCCGGGTGACCAGCACTGGAGCACCGTGCACGTGGACGACCTGGCCGAGCTATACGTGCTCGCGGTGGAGAAGGCCCCACGCGGTTCGTACTTCATCGGCGCCAGCGGCGCGAACCCGACCGTACGGCAGATCACCGAAGCGGTAAGCCTCTCTCTCGGCCTGGCCGGACGCGTCGAGCCCGAACCCGTCATGCAGACGCTCGACCGGCTCGGGCTGCTCGGCAAGGCCCTTCTCCTCGACCAGCAGGCTTCGGGCGACACGGCCCGGCGTGTACTGGGCTGGTCTCCCGTGGGACCGTTGGTCCTCGACGACATCGCGCATACGGACTTCTGAGAGACCCGCGCCCGTCTGTCACTGGGCGAACCGGTCCGTTGCGCAGACCAGCACGTCTTGCATCGAGGCGGCGGACGTCGTGTGTCCGACGTTGTCCAGCATCACCAGGCCCCCGGCCGGGCCAGGCATCGTGCAGCAGCCATGGCGTGCCGACGATGTTAACGATGTCGAGCACGCCCTCCGTGCGGCGCTGATGGGGGGCCGGTGGGCGTGAGTGGGTTCTTTCGCTGTGGGGCTGGAAGGCTTCACCCCCGCCGTGGCACGGGAAGTGTGTACGACCGGATCGCGTACTGAACGTCGTTGGTGACAGCAACCTGGCCGAGCGGTTGCGCGAGACATCGCTTGGGTTTCGTGGCTTGCTGTATGTCCCGGTGGTGCGCGACGCGAAGCCCTGTCCTGCCTCGAGACCGGGACACGACAGGGCCTGTTCGATTGTTACTGTGGCATACCCGCTGGGGCGTTCAGCAGGGCCGCTGTTCGCGTCGTCCAGCGGCTGCCCGTGGTCGGTCAGCTCGACGGCGACGTGCTCGCGGCCGAACTGCTCGACCAGTCGTCGCAGCTGGTGTGTCGCGGTCGGCGAGGGCCTGGCGGACGGTGCCCTTGCGGCAACCGGTGAGCGCCAGCACGTGCCCGCGCAGCTCCTCCACCGTCTCGTCGGGGTCGTAGAGGGGGCGGCCTTCCTCCCCGCCGGCGAGCTGCGCGCGGGAGATCATCCGGCACAACCGCTGATACCCGGTCAGGTCGCGGGCGAGGGCGAGCAGGTGAGTGCCGACCGGGTCGGCGGTGCCGCCCTGCGGCTGCGGCAGGCCCAGGGAGAGCTCGACACTGTGACCGGTGCGGATGCCGAGGTCGCGGCCTGCTTCGGCGAAGCGCACGGCGCCGGACATGCCGTCGTGATCGGTCAGCACCACCGCATCCAGGTCGAGGCGCACGCTTCCTCGACCAGAGATTCGGGGAGGAGACGCCGTCGAGGAAGGAGAAGAACGAGTGGGTGTGCAGCTCCGCGTTGAGGACGCGCTCGGTGCCGGCCTCTGCCGCGGGGTGGCGCAGCCCCTCGGGCGGGCGGTAGTCGTCGCGCTTGCGCGACCACGCCGGCGAATCCCCGCCATCCCCGTGCACCGTCGGCGCGTTGCGGCCGGAGGCGATCCGTTCCAGCTCCGACCACGGCATCGGCGGGTTGTTGAACGCCACGACGAACTCCCACAATGACTCCTTCGCCGTGGGAAGTCCAGCGACCAGCGACTATCGAACGCGTGTTCGTATACTCCGCCTGACGTGCGCTGATCGCAACAGGCCGACCGTCACGATGTCTCAATGGGAAATGGGATCCGCCGCTATCTGCCGGTATCGGAATGCCGCTGGCCGTCATCTAGTCCGTGCAAGGTCACACCGCCGTGGCCGGGCGCTGGACTGGGGTCGAACCCCATCAATCTTCCTGCTGAGTCCGACCCCTGCGACAATTCCGGCATCTGGGGCAGGGGGTTCACCGTGTTCGTGGGCGCGCTTCGCCGCACCGTTGGAACTGCGGTCCGGCGGTGGATCTTGGTTGTCGCTCTTCTTCTCGGTGTGCTCGGCGCCGTCGCCGTTTCGGTATACGGCTCGCCGACGTTCGCCGCGCTGTCGGATCCGGTGCAGAGCCTCATGTCGGTGCTCGTGCCCTTCACGGGCGCCCTCACAGCAGGTGACGTGCTGCGGTCGCGTTTTCCCGTCCTGCCCACGCTCCTGGCGGCGTCCGCGCTCGCCGCCGCCGTCGGCGTATTCGGCGCCGTGGTGTGCGCTCTCGCCACCACGACGTCGTCCGCTGCATTCGTCTGGCACGACACGGGACCCGTGGTCGCCGGGGGTGTGCTGGTGCAGGTGGTGGCGCAACTCGTCGGTACCGGTCTGGGTCTGCTGATCCGCCACCGCGCTACGGCTTGCTTGGCGAGCATCGTGCTCCCGCTCGGCCTATGGTTCGTGCTCGGCGTGGTCTACCCGCCTGTGCAGGCCTGGCTCACGCCTTACCCGTCCGTGCGCAACCTGCTGTCGGGCTCGATGAACGGGCTGGCGTGGGCGCAATGGAGTGTCGTAGTGGTGCTGTGGGCCGTCGGGCTGAATGCGGCCGGGATTGTGCGCGTGCGCCGGGTCCGCACCTGATCCGTGGTGCGGCGATCGACGCGATCCTCGACGGGACCGAGAAGATCACCAAGGCCCCTCGACGCGATCCGCCTCGACCACGCCGCCCAGTCCACGCCCCCGCCCGCGGCGAAGTTCGCGAAGCGCCGGGCGTCGACGTGCACCGGCGCCGCATGAGGGCGGTGGGGCCGGAGCTGGCCACGCCGCTGCGGCGGCTGCCGGTGCCGATCCTGCCGGTACGCCAGGACACCCTCGATTCGTTCCTTCGCCGGAATGAACACCGACACCGAACACCGCGCCCTGGCCGAGGCCCTGCACGTTTGCGCCGCTACCGTGGCGCGCGCCGGCTATGTCAGCGACCTCGACGACCACGAGCTGTATGCGAGTGGCACCGGCACGAACTGCCTGCGTCCACCAGCTAGGGCGGAACCTGGGCACAACCGCACGGAGGTTCTCTGGTCCAACCGTCCACTCCGGGCCACCGACACAGACGACGCGACGGCTGACCTGTCCACCCTCACCGAGTTTCGCAACGAGGGCAGCGAGAACAGGGGCGAATGTAACGAAACCCGTTGTCCTGCAACGGAGGGCGGCCAGGCCGTCGACAAGGTCGCGGCGGCGTTCGGCGTCAGCCGCGCCACCCACTACCGCAACCTCACCGAGGCGCAGACGTCAGACAGCTGACCCGCGGCTACCGACCCTTCGCGGCAGCTTTCTAGCGTATTCCGGTCTCACTCCTATCGGAGCTGTCGGACGGGGTGGCGGCGGAGAAGGACGTGGATCGGAGTAGCTCGGCGGTGACCGCCTCAGGTCGGGACAGTGGTGCCATGTGTGCGGCATCGATGCGGGTGACTATGTTCGCGGCGGTGGACATGCGTTCCTGGTCAGCCACGAAGATCGACCGATCCTGCTCGCATACGACGTAGCTGGTCGGGTGTGTGCGTGCCGGTGCGTTGCTGGTGCAAGTGAAACTCGCGCGCGACTGGAGTCGCAGGTTCCGGTGAAATTCGGCGTAGTCGTCGCCGAGGTCGGCGCCCATGATTTCCTGGGCGATCGCCATGTCGTCGGTGACCCGCAGTGCGCCCTCGCCGTGGGGCACCAGCCATTCGTGTGGGTGCGCCGAGCGGATGTCGAGCAGTGTCTCGCCTTTTTTCGGCCAGAACGCGGCGAGGTAGACACTGTGCTGGATCCGCGGATGGTCGGCGACCTCGGTGATCACCATGCCACCGTAGGAGTGCCCGACCAGCACCACGTCCTCGGTAGCCGAGTCCAGAATGGACCGGAGGTAGGCGGCGTCGGCGTAAAGGTCGCCGAGTGCGCCGGGTTCATCACCGACGCTGGGCAGCTGGTCGATCACGCGGGCATCGTGGCCCGCGAGGCGCAGATCAGCGGCGACGTGCCGCCACATCGAGCCGTCGCACCAGGCGGCGTGCACGAGCAAGTAGTTCGCCATGGGATTCCCCTTTGAATCTTAGAGCGTGTCTCACTTGGTGAGTTTCTTGTAGCAGGTGATGCTGGCGGCGAGGGTGAGGAAGGCGAGGTAGTGGCTTGGTTTGCGTTCGTAGCGGATGGTGAGTCGGCGGTAGCCGAACAGCCAGGCGATGGCCCGTTCGATGACCCAGCGGTGTTTGCCGAGTTTGTTGGTGGATTCGATGCCTTTGCGGGCGATGCGCGGGAGGATCCCGCGGTGGCGGAGCCAGTCGCGCAGGGCGGGGATGTCGTAGGCCTTGTCGGCGTGGAGCTTGGCCGGTTTCCGGCGCCGGGGTCCCCGGCGGGAGCGGATGGCCGGCAGCGCGTTGATCAGGGGCCTGAGTGCGTGACTGTCGTGGGTGTTGGCCGCGGAGATTCCGACGGTGAGGGGCATGCCGGCCCGGTCGGACAGCACGTGGATCTTCGAGCCGGGTTTGCCCCGATCAACCGGGCTCGGCCCGGTCAGGCCGCCCCCTTTTTGGCCCTGACGGTTGCCCCGTCCAGGACCGCGCGTGACCAGTCGATCAATCCCCGGCCGCCCAGTTCGTCCAGCACCGCTCGGTGCAACTGCCGCCACAGCCCGGCCTCGGTCCACTCGGTGAACGTTCGGTGCGCCGTGGGCACCGACACTCCGAACGACGGCGGCAGATGCCGCCACGCACAACCGCTGGTCAACACGAACACGACTGCCGTGAACACCGCCCGCGGATCCGTCCGCGCACGCCCACCACCCTGCGGACGCTCCTTCGCCGGCGGGATCAGCGGTTCCACCAGCGCCCACAACTCATCGGGCACCAACCGTTGCGACAACGAGTCGATCACAGCACAAGATCATCGCAGACTCGCCAGAAGATCCAAACGAGACACGCTCTTAGTCAGACTGAACTTTTGTCAGACCGTGGTGACCGGCCGGACCCTGGTGATTGGATCTGCCGCCGCGGGAACGGGCGCGTCAGGGTGGGATCCGTCTTCGATGAGAGATTCTTCCTTCTCGGAACACGGTGGTGATCGCGCCCGTGGCCATGGCCTCATGGCCGAAGGGTCAAGCTGCTCGGCGAAGGTGACGTGCTGAAAGGGTGGCCGGTCAGTCCTCGGTGCTCGCCACCGGTGACGGTGCGTCGGGGCCGGCCGTGACCGGTGAGGTGAGGTCTGCTCGTGGAGCGCGGGTTCGGGTGGCGCGGGAGATTCTGGCCAATGCAAGGACGGCGACGCTGGCGATGAGGAGCACCGCGCCCATAACCAGGAATACGGTTTGCGGGATTACGCCGTCGCCGAGGGCGTAACCGATCAGTAATGGGCCCACGATCCCTCCGACTCGGCCGATGCCCAGCGCCCAACCGACGCCGGTGGGTCGAATCTGTGGCGGGTAGAGCACGGTGGCGAGTGCGATGACGCTCATCTGGCCGCCGGTGATACACGTACCGGCGAGGAACGCGGCGCCGAGCACCACCCAGTTCGCTCCAGTGAGGGCGAACGCGAGCGCGGAGACGAACAGTGCGCCGAGGAGGTAGACCACCGCGAGTGTGCCGAACGGGCCGCGTCTGTCCATCGAGGGCCCGATCACGATGGCGGCGACAATCCCACCGATGGTGGTCAGGGCGGTGGCGAGCACGGCGGTGGAAGGGGCGTGTCCGAGTCGACCCAAGATCGCAGGCAGCCAGCTCTGGACGGCGTAGAAGACACCGAGGTTGAGCATGAACGCGATCCACAGGAGTGCAGTGCTGGCCAGCCATTGACGGCGGAACAGCTCGACCATCGGGGAACGTGTCGTGGTCTGCGCCCCGGCGTCGCGGCGTTCGGCGGGGAGAATCCGGATATTCGATGCGAGGTCGGGGTCGAGGCGGCGGAGGGTGGAGCGGGCGCGGGAGGGGTTACGGGGCAACAGGTAGCTGGGGGAGTCCGGCAGCAACCACAGCAGGACCAGAACCAGGAGCAGAGGCAGGAGGCCCCCGAGCACGAACATCGGGCGCCATCCCCACTCCGGGATGACCGCTCCGGAAATCAAGCTGGCGACGACGAATCCCAGGGCCAGCCAGCAGTAGATCAGCATGACGAATGACGAGCGACGACGGGTGGGGGCGAACTCGCTGGCCAGGGCAACGGCGCTGGGGATGGTCGCGCCGAGTCCGACGCCGGTCAAGGTGCGCAGCGCGATCAGCTGGGTCCCGTTCACGGCGGCTGTGCACAGCAGGGTGGAGACGGCGAACACCACGGTGGAGCTGATGATCAGTCGGCGGTGTCCGATGCGGTTGGCCAGTGGTGAAAGGGCCAGGTAACCGATCATCAGTCCGACGATGGACGCGGAGAATATCGGCCCGAGGGCGGCAACCGGGAGGGACCATTCCTTGGCCACGGCCGGGGCGACAAAGCTGATCATCTGGGTGTCGAGACCGTCGAGGAACATGACCAGACCGGTCAACGCCAGGACCAGGTAATGGAACCGTCCCACCGGTCGATGGTCGATCATTTCGTCCAGGCGTACCTCGGGCCCCTGGTCTGCTACTTGAGACATAGCGATATCGCCTTTCGTTGAATTACGCGACCGCCGCTTGCGCCAGTTCGAGCATTTGTGAAATACCTGGTGGATCTTCTTAGGTGAATGTGGCTGTGCCGGCCCGCAAATCTTCCCAGGATGGGCGCGTTCGTAACTTATAGTGGCTCAGATCGGATCAGTTGTCGTATTCCTGGATAATTTTATTGGCAATGGAAAACGCGGTGTTCGCCGCGGGAACGCCGCAGTAGATGGCCGACTGCAGCAGGACTTCCTGGATGTCGACGGGAGTGAGTCCGTCCTGTAGTCCGGCCCGGATGTGCATGGCGAGTTCCTCGTGATGGCCGTTGGCGATCATTGCTGTCAGGGTCATGCACCGGCGGGTTGTTCGCGAGAGGCCGGGACGGGTCCAGACTTCCCCCCAGGCGTAGCGAGTGATGAAGTCCTGGGAGACGGAGGTGAACTCGGTGGTCCGGGCGATCGCCCGATCCACCTGGGCGTCGCCCAGGACGACCCTGCGTACAGCCATGCCGGCCGCATAGCGGGAGCCGTCGTCACCGGGGGCAGCCCAGTCGCGTGCCTCGGTGTCGTTGTCGAGATGGCTGCGCAGCGCTGTCAGTACGGAGCCGGGACGTTCGACCGTGATGAGGTGCGCTGCGTGTGCCACCTCGGTGAGGCTCGCTCCAGGGATCCGGTCGGCGAGGAGGCGGGAGTGGTCGACCGGTGTCGCGAGGTCTTCGCGACCGGCTACGACCAGGGTGGGCGCGGTAATGCGGCCCAGTTCGGCACGGAGGTCGAACGAGGCCAGCGCGTCGCAGCTCGCGGCGTAGGCCGTGGCGTCGGTGGCCCGTAGGTCGGCCACCATCGTCCGGGCCGCAAGATCGTCCACGAAGGATGGGGTGAACCATCGGCCGGCTGCGGTGTCGGCAACGGGACCGATGCCCTCGGTTCGGACGAGGTGTGCCCGTTCGCGCCAGCCGCCGGGCTCCCCGAATCGGGCCGAGGTGCAGATGAGCATCAGCGAGGTGACGCGCTCGGGGTGGTTGACTGCCAGCCACATGCCGACGGCGCCGCGAAAGAGATCCCGGAGTACGCGAAGCGGTCGATGCCGAGTCGGTCGGCGAGAGCGAGGACGAGACCGGCGACGTCACCGACAGTGGGGACGGCGGGTAGTAGTCGGGCGAGGGAGCCGCCGTGCCCTGGTAGGTCGTACCGGATCACCTGGCGGCCACGAGCCAGGGCTGCCGCCTGCGGCTCCCACACGGCCAGCGAGGTGCCGAGGGACGGTCCGAGTATCAATGGGGGCGCGCTGCCTGCGCCGGCTGCGCGATAGTGCAGGACGGTCATGTTGTGCCTCTCGGACTGGGTTTTCAGGGTGGCGTGCCGGACGCACCTGGCCACTGACGAACCGTGAACATATTTGGCACCGTGCGATTTGCACGGCAGAGCCAGGGCGTTCCTCGCGCCGGAGCCGGATTTCCCAAGAGCGCCGTACTCGGCCGGCGCATTGGTGGGACCGGGCGAGTTGCGTGATTCTGAAACGTCACGACTGTCGGTGTCAATGCACGGTTCAGATTTCCCGGGGGATCTGCGGTCTGCGCTGCCGCAAGGGGTGGGCGAACAATCGATCGTCTACGTCAGATGACGTAGGCAGTATGTCGAATGACCTAGTGCGCTCTGGGGGGAAAGACCGATTGCTGCGTCCACGAGCGCGCCGTAGGTTCGATCCAGTAGGTGATAGGAGGGACTCAAATTGACATCGATCGTCCATCTGCTGGATGACGCGTGCATTGCGATCCTCAAGGGATACCGAGACGGGTGGACGAAGCCGTCGGAGTTGCGCGTCAGTCCCTCCGGGTACGAATCCGTTGCGCTGGTGAAGCGCTTCGAAGTGTCCCGCGGAAATCCATTGGTACTGCTCGATCTCGATGTTGTCGTCGATCGCTCACTCGAGGGCGACAAGACGGCCATCACGTGGGCGGGAACGCCGGAACAGGAGTCTCAATGCTGAGTGCTGAGGAGAACGCGTATCTCTGCCGGGTCGGGCCAGGCACGCCGATGGGTGCGCTGCTGCGCCGGTACTGGCTCCCGATCTGCCTCTCGAGCGACGTGGCCGAGCCGGACGGACCCCCGAGGAAGTTCCGCTTGGTCGGCGAGGATTTCGTGGTGTTCCGTGATTCCTCTGGAACCGTCGGCGTGCTGGACGAGAAATGCATGCACCGCGGCGCTTCGCTGGCGATCGGCCGCGTGGAGGACTGCGGTATCCGTTGCCTGTACCACGGGTGGAAGTTCGGGGCGGACGGGTCGATCCAGGAGACGCCCAACCTCCCGGACTCACGGTTCCGTAGCCGCCTGCGGGCGCCGGCTCACCCGGTGCACGAGGCCGGTCAGATCGTGTGGGTGTACCTGGGCCCGGCGGACAAGCAGCCCCCGCCGCCGAGCTACGTCTGGATGAACGTGCCGCGCGGCCACCTGGCGACGACGAAGGCCGTGCAGCGGGGCAACTTCATCCAGGGGGTCGAGGGAGAGATCGACTCATCCCATGTCGGCCTGCTCCACCAAACCGAGATCGCCCTCGCCAGGACAGGCGAATACGACCCGGACGGTATCGGCCGGGACCGCTTCCCGACGACCGACGACGCTCCCCTGCTCGAGGTCGAGGACACGAAGTTCGGCTTCCACTATGCGGCGATCCGGAAGCTCAAGGGTGAGCACGAAGGCCAGTCCTACGTTCGCGTGACGCCGTTCATCATGCCGTTCCAGGCGCTGATCCCCCCGATGAACCTGGGTTTCATGTACGTCCCGATCGACGACACGCACACCTGCACGTATGTGGTGACGGGCGATCCGGCGAAGCCGATCGACAAGGCGGAATGGCTGAAGTGGCGGAGCCTCGAGGATGTCCGAGCGCCGGACTACACCCTGAATCCTAAGCAGGATCGCGAGGCGATGGTGGCGGGCACCTCGTTCTCGGGCGTGGCCGGCCTCATTCCCCAGGACGCACTGGTGACCGATTCGATGGAGCCCATCGTCGATCGGTCGAAAGAACACCTCGTCGCGGCGGACATCGCCGTGGTGCGCATGCGACGCCTGCTGATCGACGCGGCGCGCCGCGTCGAGGCCGGCGGCGATCCCGAAGGCCTCGACGGCTCCGTCGACTGGGCCAAATTCACCGCCGGATCGGGAATCATCGCCCAGGGGGTTGCGTGGCAGACGCTGGTCCCGACGAACGTCACTGATTGATCGAACCGCCATCGCTTCCGAAGGCCGTCCTACCGTCGCTGGTCGGCCGGCCTTCGGAAGTGACAACGATGTGGAGTTGAACGGTGCCTGAGATGGACACGACGCGGCGAGAGGTCGAACTCGACCTTGTGGTGCGGAAGCGGACCGTCGTCGCCCAGGGTGTCGTAGAGCTGGTGCTGTCGAGCCGGTCGGGAGAGGGTCTTCCCGCGTGGGAAGCCGGGAGCCACGTGGATCTTCTCCTCGATGACGGGCTCGTGCGGCAGTACTCCCTCTGCGGTCGCCCGGCGCGCGACGAGTGGAGGGTCGCGGTGCTGCGCGAGCCCGACGGGCGCGGCGGGTCCGCGTACGTCCATGATCGGCTGGCCGAAGGCGCCTCGGTGCGAGTTCGGGGGCCGAGGAACAACTTTCCGCTGCTGCCCTCGCCGCGCTACCTGTTCATCGCCGGCGGTATCGGGATCACGCCGATCCTGCCGATGGTCGCCGCGGCCGAGGAGGCCGGCGCTCAGTGGCGGTTGGTGTACGGCGGGCGCACCCGCGCGTCGATGGCGTACATATCCGAGCTGGTATCGAAGTACGGGGACAAGGTCGTCGTCTGCCCTGAAGACGAGACCGGCCGACTCGACCTGGACGAGTGGCTCGGGACTCCGGCCGACGACGTCCTCGTCTACTGCTGCGGACCGGAGTCCTTGCTGCTCGCCGTCGAGGAACGGTGTGCGAACTGGGCGGCCGGCTCGCTGCGGCTGGAGCGGTTTGTCCCGAAGGCGGTACCCGATCCGGCAGACCACCAGTCGTTCGAGGTCGAGCTGGCCCGGACAGGCGGTACGGTGACGGTATCGCCCGGCGAGACCATTCTCGCGGCGGTCGAACGCGCCGGGGCCCGGCCTCCCTATTCGTGCGAGCAGGGTACGTGCGGGACCTGTGAGACGAAAGTGCTTTCCGGGACGCCGGAACATCTCGATTCCATCCTCACGGATGAGGAACGCGAAGAAGGCAAGACGATGATGATCTGTGTTTCTCGAGCCGCGTGTCCCAAGCTCGTGCTCGATTTATGACGTCACGCAACCAGCCGGTCACGGATCCGATCTGGTCTCCGGGGTCCACTGACATTTGGCGTGGTAACCTTCAAGGTCCACTCAGCGTGGTGAGGTTGCCCTGCCGCGGGAGGAGATCGGAACTTTGGCTCTCTTGTCAGTCAATGCGGCAGGCGATGATGGCTGTTGATCGAGGTTTTCATGCAATGTCGCGAGTGGCGGCGACCCTGGCGGGATCGGGTTCGCTGCCCGACACTCTCGCGGCATTGGCGAGCGAGGTTCGGCAGTTGGCCGGACTTGCGGCCGTTCATATCCGCCTCAGCGACGCAGGCCGGAGCGCACTGCCCATCGGTGCCTTGTCGGGTCTACCCGGAACTGCGGATGAATTGCGCGACCGGCTCATCCAGTGCGAGGCTCTCGGCGCCGAAATGGTCTCCCTTAATGCCATAGCGGAACGCAGGCCCGTCGTCGTATCCCGTCGCTGGGAAACCTTTCGCAACGATCCTTCGTGGGCGCCGATCATGTCGATACATCAGGCGATCTCCTGGGAGAGCTTCGTGGCCGCGCCTTTGATCTCGCACAACGGCGTGCTCGGTTACCTAAGTGCCTTCTATCCGCCCGGGCGGAACCCAGACCCCGACGAGATCTACTTCCTGTCGGCCGTCGCGGACCAGGCCGCGGTGACCATCGACCACGCAGGGATGATCGTCGACAGCCGCGCCCGCGCGGCGATGGAAGAGCGCCGTAAGTTGGCCAGTGATCTGCATGACTCCATCGTGCAAGAGATGTTCTCGTTGTCGATGCACGCCCGGGCCATCGGGCTCACCAACGAGGCCTCCGGGGCCGAGGCGGTGGCCAAGATCCGTGCCGACGCCGCCCGGGTGGTAGATCTGTCCCAGTCGGTGGTGAAGTCGTTCCGTGCGATGATCGCGGAATTGCGGCTACCTCAGCCCAAGGAGAGGTCCGTGGTGACGTCGATCCGCGAGTGGGTCGCGGCGACGAGTCGCGACACCGACCTTGCGGTGAAGGTCGTCGACGAAGTCGGCGAGATCGACCTGCTTCCCGACCAACAGGAGGAAGTGTGGTACTTCATTCGTGAGGCGTACCACAACGTCACCAAGCATGCCCGGGCGAAGAACGCGGTGATTCGATTTGCGCAACGTCGCGAGGAATCTCGAACGCTCCTGGTCATCGAGACATCGGATGACGGGGTGGGATTCCAAGAACGCAGTTCTCTCCCCGGCCACGTGGGTCTGATCTCGCTGAGCGAGCGCGCAGGGCGGCTCGGGGGGAAACTCACCATCGTGACAGCTCCCGGCAACGGCACCCTCGTACGTCTCGAGTTCTGCCCTGCCGACACCGGAAGCAGGGCACGCCCCACTGAGGGAGCCGCCGAGATCGAATGGCAGGAGCCGAGCGACCCGACGGGCGAGGAACCGTGAACGAGCCGCCCTCCGAGCAGATCCGGCTGATGCTCGTCGACGACCACGCGGTGGTCAGGGCCGGCCTGCGTTCGTATGCTGACGCGGTTCCCGGGTTCTCGGTGGTGGGCGAGGCCGTCGATGGGGCGGACGCGCTGGGGCGCCTGGCGGAACTGGCCCAGGAGGGCCGGCTACCGGATGTAATCCTCATGGATCTGGTCATCCCGGGTGTCGACGGGATAGAGGTCGGAAGTCTGATCACTGCGCGGTATCCCAGAGTGAAGATCCTGATCATGACCAGCTTCAGTGAGATAGCGAACGTCCGGCGGGCCATCGATGCCGGCCTGTCCGGTTACCTCCTCAAGGATGCGGGGTCCGACGAGATCGTCGCGGCGGTGCGGGCCGCGACTCGCGGCGAGCTGTATCTGGACTCCGCGGTCACCCGCAGCTTGACCGATCCAGTCGAACCAGATGGCGCCGGCCTCGACGGACTGACGCCGCGTGAACGTGAGGTGCTGATCCACCTCGCGGCCGGGCAGTCCAACATCCAGATCGCGCAGAAGCTGCAGATCAGTGAACGCACCGCCCGCACGCACGTCAGCAACTTGTTCGCCAAGTTGGGCGTTGTCTCACGGACCCAGGCAGCGCTCCTTGCCGTCCGTGAGGGCCTGACGTCGGAGTCCGCCTGATCTGGCTTGTGGCGTTCGGGTAGCAGACCTCGTCTGCGCCAGTCGCCTGCGAAACTCCGATCGACAGGTCCGTTGGTGAGGCGTGCTGCAAATGGCCAACCCGGAGAAGAACACGGCCTCGCCCCGTCCGCCGTGACCGACCGAGCGAACAGCCGGGGTCCGACCACTGAGGTCGTGCGGGCCCCGCGCGAGCGCGTCCAGCCACGCAAGGTACGGCGTGAAGCTCTTGAGCCGCTGGCTGACCTGCAGCTCGGCCCGCGCGTCGGGTTGGTCGGCGTCGACCTCGGAGAACAGTGACAGCATCGCACCGGCCGCCGCGCTGGCCCGCAGGTAGCATCCGCCGTTCACATAGTGCTGAACATCTACGGCTGGTCACGTCGCGGTGGTTAGGCGTCGGATCCAACGGGTTCGGTGTGGCGGTCGACGGGGAGAAGATGTCGTTGGCCGGGGGCGCAGTTCCTCGGCGAGTTGGCCGATGAGGCCGGCGGTGCGGGCGAGCAGGGCGAATCCGCGCATGAGTGTCAGCCGCACACCTTCCATGCAGTTGGAGTTCGAGCATGTGCGGCAGCTTCAGCGCGCCGCTCGGTCGCCTCAGGGTTTCGCCTGCTTACGTCTTTTGCGTGGCGCAGTCAGTCATGCCTTGCAAGTCGATCACCACGCACGGCTCGTCGCCCACGACCCATCCGGCGTGTCCTGGCGGGATGAGCATGAAGTCGCCGGCCCCGAACGTCTCTTCCTCCCCGTCGTTCATCCTGACAGTCATACGCCCCGAAATGACGTAGCCCCTGTGTGGCACCTCGCAGCTCTCGGTTCCCGCGATCGGCTTCACATGATTGGACCACTGCCAGCCGGGCCTAAACGTTGCGCGCCACCGCACCTTTGTCGAGGTTGCCATCTCCAGTTGACCGCCGTCATCCTGGAAGCGCCGCACCTCTTCCGGGTTATCCGGACTCATTCTGCGGATTCCCGCTATGACGACCTCCTTTTCTCCTTCACGCAAGGGTTGCCGGTTGGAGTCCACTCAGGTCATCGTCCGCAGCTACAGCCGGTGCAGACTAGGGCCTGGAGTCACCGCTTCATAGGGCGGAATCGGCGAGCTAATTCGGCCCCGAGTGCGCCGGATCCGGCGCCCTGGCATCGCCGCTGAGGCAATAGGGTCTGTATCGAAGTTGTCTTGGCCGGTTGAGCTGGAGCTGGTGTCGCCGGGAAGTGCCGACCAATGCCCTGCGCACGCACGACGACGGCTCCTCACCAGGAACCAGCGTTATCGGTGCGGACCTTCGTGGCGCCGGTGCGCATCCTCCGTGTACGGCACGGGCCTGCGACGGCCCTCGACAGACAGCGGAGCATTACGGTGGTGCACGGACGGGTCTTTCTCTCGGCGGATGTGTTGGTCGCACTTCCATCCTGCCGCCGAAAGACCCGTCCCTCGCCTCAGGCCCCGACAGCCGACACCAACGTCACGACCCACAACAGCTAGGAATAGCCGGTGCGCACCCGCCTCAACCGTGAGCACCAGTCGGCGGATGCCGCCTTGCGGTACCAGGCGGGTGGGGCCGCCGGAGTGGAGGCCGAGGCAGCCGGTTCGGCCCCCCGGAGGACTCGAGGTAAGAAGCTGCTCACCGAAGGCGCTCATTCTCTGAAGCGACCTAATCTGCTACAGCCGGTACTTAGCGAGGGAGCCACACGTGTCAAAGCCATTTGCCTCTGCCGGCGACACCGCCCCGAAGGCCGAGGCTCTGGAGTCCATTGGAGACGGCATTTGGGCTCTCACCGAGAGTGACAACAACGTCGGTGCCATCGAAGGCGAGGACTTCCTCGTAGCGTTCGATGCGCGTGCGACGCCGCTGATGGCGCGGCGGTGGCTTGAGGAGCTGCGCCAACACACTGACAAGCCGGTCAAGTTCCTGGTGCTGTCGCACTACCACGCCGTTAGGGTCCTCGGCGCCACAGCATTCCAGGCCGAGCAGATCGTGGCGTCCGCTGAGACCGCGCGCCTCATCGCCGAGCGTGGGAAAGAGGACTGGGACGTCGAGCTCGGCCGCCTGCCCTGGTCGTTCGACGGGCACGAGGAGATCCCGGGGCTGACGTGGCCGACGATGACCTTCGACCGGAACCTCAGCATCGACCTCGGCGGCAACCGCGGCACGGTGGAGCTGTCCTGGCTCGGCAAGGGCCACACCTCCGGCGACATCGTCGCCTATGTTCCCTCACAGAAGGTCCTGTTCACGGGTTGTATGGTGGAGAACGGTTCGGTCGTCTACAGCGGCGACGCCTACCATCGCGACTGGATGACCGGTACCCTGGACAAGATCGCCGAACTGGATGTCGAGGTACTGGTCGGCGGCGGTGGCCAGATTGCACACACCAAGGCTGAAGCCCAGCGCGCGATCGACCTCACCAGGGACTTCATCACCAGGCTGTTCAGGGCCGTGGAGAACGTGAAGAACGCCGGCGGCGATATCAGGGACGCTCACCGGGCCGCCCGTGAACAGTTGCTTCCGGACTACGGTGGTATGCCAGTGTTCGAGCCCGCGATGGTCTTCGACGTCCAGCGCGTGTGGGAGGAACTCGACGGCAAGGCTCCCGCCATCTGGAGCCTCGAGCGGGACCACGAGGTCCGGAGCCAACTCACGAAGGACTGATTCTCTCTCCTTTGTCGGCTGGGGTTGGCAGGGCGAGGATGTTGTGGGCCCGACGTGGGCCGGGCGGTTCCTGTGTCAGGAAGGAGGCGCCGATCTGTCGGGGACAGCGGTCTTCGTCCACAGCTCGTCCCACTCGGCGTCCGGTTCCGACGACCAGGTGATACCGCCCCGGTCTCGTACGCCGCGTAACCCGGGCGGGTCGAGATCGTGAGGCTGCGGATGCCAGCGGAGGACCTCATGGGCGAGACCTTTCCGGGTTGGCGAAACGCCACAGCGCCGCAGTACACGCCCCGCGGCCGTCGCTCGATCCTGGCGATAGGTCCGGCAGCCTTGGGGCTCCAGTAACCGAGCCGGCCGGGAAGAGCCCATGGAAGAAGACACTCCACCATGCCGATTCCGGGGCGGGCCAGAGCCTGGACTGTCGAAGTCACCGGGCGCGGGGCGGTTGTTATGGAGATCCCTAGATCCAGCCTCGGCGCCGTTCGGGCGGTCGCTGCCGAATCGGCCGGACTTGGTGCGGCGGCCGTCTATGGCGGGAGCCGCGCGGCCGCGTCGAGCCTGGCTCGCCCCCTGTCGGCACCAGCACGGGGGTCAACTTTCAGAGTCCTGCCCGGGGGTCAATTCTTAGAGACCGTTGACATGAGGGGCGAACTTCGGGACTCAACGCGCGTAACTGCTCTCGTCGGCCTCGCGCGCCACGCAAGGGCGGGCACCCAGAACCGACGCATGTTCAAACTTCGAGGTCCTGGCCACGACCTCGAGTTATTATTGACTTCCCAGTCGCGGTAGCGACGCGTCACGTCGCGATTGAGGCTGGGTGGCGGCGAGCCGCCAGCTGATCTGCTGGTTCGCCCAATCATGGCATTCAGGTTGTCTCTTGCCAGGAGACGGAAGGATGTGATTTCCCTGAATGTAACAGTCTTATCATCGGTCAGCTCCCTGCCGATCACAGAGCGCCTGTGAAGGCGGCGGAAGCGAGTGCGTGCACTTCGGCCTGCCGGTTTCCTTGCAGGATCAGATTTTGGTTAAAATTTCCTGGCGATCGGCATCAAAGGGATCCACGAAGTATCGTTTCGATCGCCTGTGTGCAACGCGTCCGCATATTCGATCAAGCAACGAAAACGCTAGGCTTCTACTTCGGCGGAAAATTCGTCTCATGCCAAAACTCGAGCACTCAGCGCAGAGTCGGTCACACCCGTTGATGAAATGCGGGATTGGTCAGGATTGGTGTAGTTCGGGGACCGCCAGCGCGGCGTGCCGAACACTGATCCCAATCGGGGTCACCACCGGCCGCGTGGGCGGCGGTCGCCGAGCGGCCCTCAAGTGGCGAACGCACGTTTTTTGTCGGCCCAGGACGCCGATTAAGAACCGTCGACCTTGGCTCATATCGGCCCAAAGTATCCTCGAGCTTGGCATAGCGCGCTAGAACCACGTTGACTCCCGGATCGTCCACTTGACTGCTCGTTTCCGCGCCGAATCCGTCCACCGGGGCGTCGGCGACCAGCTCAAACGGCGTCGTCTGATAAGAGGTACTATTTGCATGTAGAAGTAGATATCGCATCACGCTGATCACCAATTATTTCTCAAACCAAGGGCGTCAGAAATTGCGAGGAAAGATCACCCTGCATGCCCTTTATCGTATTGGCTATTCAATAAACACTTGACGAGCGACGCCTGAGACTCTGAATGAGACTTTTTCCTTCCGAAGTGAGGGTGGCCGATTCAGCGGTGCGGCGGCCGGCGCTAGCTGTCAAAGTTTCAATTACCTTCCTAGCAAGACGGGACCATAAAGTCCAGAAGGAAATCAACAACCGGGTAAGACGGGTAGTGGATCCGGAGTTGGCAGGCAGGGCTGGCGTGGCAACACGGTGGACGAGTCGATCATGTCGGCGTAGAGTGCGCGGATCGATTTCAATCTCATCGAGTGTTGAACACGGTGGACCCGTGATCGAGGTGTAGATCACAGCGAGGTCACTGCTGAACCCGCTGCGGTCCGAAGTTTCGCGTCGTTCTGGGGTTATTTGTCGCGTATTTCCCTTCCGCCGGTCTCGGTGCAGCGCGCAACGGTTTCCCGGACTCGGGCGGCGGGAATGATGATCGTCACAGGACGAATGACACCCGCCTGCTGCCGTCACGGAGCCGGATCGTCACGTGTGATGGAGCAGGGGAGCCTTCCGACCGACGGTCCCGCCAGGCTCACAGCGTTCCACGCGTTCAAGTCGGCGTCGCGCGTCCGGCGCTGCGGTGCGGGATAGCCGCCGAAGGGCACGAACGAACGTGCTGGCGGACACCTCAGCAGGCCGGACTGGCAGTGGGTCGGTGAGCGCGTCTTCGTGCCGTGCGCCGAGGAGGTGCTGGGTCTCCGCGGCGCCGGCTGGGTGGTGCGCCCGCCGAGGCGGGTGGCGCCCGCGGCGAGCCCCGCGGCGCCGGCCCTGGGCAGGGCGAGGAATCCCGCTGGCCGCCTTTCGGTTCTCCGCGCGCTCGGGCATGCAGGCTTCGTTCCCCGATCCTGACATCGGTGCCGGCAGCCTTGCCGATGATGGTAGAGACGAAGATCGGGCCGTCACCGGCGAGAGAAGGGCCTGTCCCGTGATGGCGCCGATCGCGTGCACCTCGTGCGCGGCGCCAGAAAGATCCGCCGTCCGTGGTCGACGGGTCCCGCAGTGGAACGGTTCACGAAGGTCAGCGCAGGTGTCGGGCGGGCAGACGTGCGGTTCGAAGGGGCAATCAGATTGATTGGAGAGCCCTGTACTCAGCACAGTGGAGGCCATGAGCGAAGCCCTGACTGACGTCGTGGCGGTCGTCGAGACCCGCCTGACCCACGACCTGCACCGCCGCGCCACCACGCTGCTGAGCGACGCTGCCGCCGATCGGGCGGTGCCGTTGTCAGCGCTGGCCGAGCTGCGCGATTTTCTCGTGCAGAACCTGCACCACCACCACGAGTCCGAGGACGACGAGCTGTGGCCGCTGATCACGGCCGTCGCCCCGGACGCGGGCAAGGGCCTCGCGGACCTCGGCGACGAACACGACGAACTCGACCGCAAGCTCGACGCCCTGGCCGCCGTGCCGCTCGAGAGCGACGACGACCGCGCCGCGCTGCACGGAACGGCAGTCGCTGTCCGCGACCTCATCCACCAGCATCTTGAGCATGAGGAGCCGGTGCTCTTCCCTGCTCTGCGCGAGCACCTGCCCGCCGAGTCCTGGGCAAAGTTCTCCCAGCACGTGATCGCCACGGCCCCGCCGATCGCGCCGCACTTGATGGTCGGCTTCTTCGACCAGGTCGGCACTCCCGAAGAGGTCGACGTCGTATTGTCCGGGCTGCCCGAACCCGTGCGGCCGTTGCTGCCGACCCTGCGGCAGCAGGGCGCGGAGGCCCTGCACGTCCTTGCGGGTGCCGGTGCGCCAGCCTGATCGCCTCGTCAAGGCCCGGTCCGCAGCGCGGGCCGGGCCTGATTGCGTCAGCGCACCCGCCCGGCGGGCGGCGTCCAATACGTCCTGGCGCGCTACAACGATTCGCCCGGTCCGTAGCGAAGCGCAAGAGCCACGGGTGGCTGAACGCCAGCTGCGCCACCTAGAACGGCACGCACAACGTCCGAAGCAGCGCCGTCGGGATCGTCCACGCCGAAGCAAGCGCGCCCACCACCGCGAGGCCGAGAACCCGCGTGCGTGAGGTAGTTGGTGAGCGCCCTGCGGCCGTATCGCTGCGGCGGCAGCAAGGCGGCGCGCAGCCGAGCAGAGGCAGCAGGGGCGCCAGACCCTGAGGTACGCGACGGCCGGGACGATTGCGAGGTTCTCCTCCAGCGCGTGCGTCAGGTTTGCATCCGACAGCGGCTGGGTCCGAGCCCGCAACGCGATCGTCGCGATCCCGGAACCGCGGACGCGACCTCGGCGACCCGACTGGAGCCTCGTGCGGTCCGACGTGGTGCTTGCTCCTGAGAGCCAGGCGAGTCCGGCACCGGACGTACACGCCGCGCTCCTGAACCTCTCCGTCCTGCCGTCGAGGGGGTGTAGTCCACACCGGCCGGAGCGCCATCGTCGCAGGTATGCGATTTGTGCTCAGTGAACCGGAAAACGGTGTGGCGCCGGACCCGACCCGTCGCGTTTGTGGCTGGGCGAACACCGCTTGCTGCTGTCGGTGGCCCGGTTGAAGAAGATGTTCGCCGAGGCGAACGGCCGACGCCGGATGGCTGGCCTGCGGACCGTAGTGCACGCCCGTATGCTGCGGCACTCGTTCGCGGTGATCACACTGGCGCAGCTGCAGCGCAGCCATCTGACAGCCACGGGGACGCTGGACGAGGCCGGACCAGGGCAGTACGTGCAGGTGATTGGGGATCCTCTCGGTTGGGTACGGCCGCACCTGGGACATCGGTCCGTCACCAATACGCAGATCTACGTGCACACTCTGGCCGAGCTGGATATGCAGACGCGGCTCGCGTTGGCGCCCGAGACGTGGACTGATGGCGAACCTGAGTGGGGTGCTTTGGGGGACGCCTGGTGCGCCGTCGAGGAAGGACCGGTCCGTACTGGCCCCCACAGCTGCCGGGCTGCGAGTACGCACTCCCTCGTCAGTTCCACGACGTGGAAGGCGATCTGCGTGTGACGTATGTCGGGGACGAGTGCGCAGCCCCACATTCCGGGGCGGGGCGTTGCCACTGCAGGGCTGGTGCGACGCGCTCGCCGCGGTGATGGCGAGGCGAACGGGCCCGCAAGACGGTTCACGGACCCGGGAGTCCGCGAACAGCGCGTACACGATGGCCGCATGTCACCTGCGGTTCCTCGACGAGCCGCCAGCGCTACCGCGGGAGCCCTCGGCCTGAGTGAGCAGACCGCAGAAATCGGCCTGACCGGTGTTTCTGGACGATAAGGTCCAGTTCCTGTCGGCAGTGTTGAAGGATGAGTTGTTGCTGACGGCGGCGGCACGGTATCTCGTCGGCGGAGACGGGGAACTGGCAGGACCTGGTCGGACATGGGGCTGTCCCGGGCTCCGTCTGTCGATGGTGAAGCACGCAAGTGAGACGTCGCTGGGTCGAAGCCCGCGTGTTCCTCTCCGCTGTGGGCCAGGGGCCGAAACGCCGAACGCTACGTCCGCTTCGCCAAGATCAAGAAGGCTGACAACGCGACCGATCTGTGCCGCCGAGCCACAACATCCCGATCTCCTGGCCGAATCGGCGTCTGATACCTCGGATACTCGTGGAGGCGGCCTGAGGGAGAATCCCGTCGCCATTTCGACGCACATGTGGCGGAAGGCTGCCAAACCTCCACTGCCTTCCGCCACGGAGTCCGGTCGATATCGGGCCGAGCGCGACTCGAAGCCCGCTTGCTGCGACAAGGCGTCCTCGACCACCGGCGAAATCACGGAACCGCGAACGAGGGCGGGGCCACGCGTTTCCTCGTGTTCACACCCGTTCGAGCACCACCACGGGGATCTCGCGGTCGGTCTTCTTCACGTACTCGTTGTAGTGCGGCCACACCTCGGCCATCTTGTCCCACAGTTTCGCGCGCTCGTCGCCGACGGCCGTGCGGGCGCGGGCGGTGAACTTGTCGGCCTTCACCTGCACGCTGACGTGGGGATCGGCCTGCAGGTTGAGATACCAGCTCGGGTGCTTCGGGGCGCCCCCGTTGGACGCCACGATTACCGGGTTGCCGTCCACCTCCTGGTAGATCAGCGCGAGCTTGCGGTCCGAACCACTCTTGCGGCCCTTGGTGATCAGGACCAGCGCCGGTACCCCCGGCTGCCAGTCGTGGCCGACTGCGCCGTCGGTCTCCTCGTAGAGGTGGACGTGCTCGTCACCGTTAAGCATTCGTGTTTCCTCCTGATTCGTTGACCATGTACACGGCGTCCCCGGGCGCCGAGCTTCTTACCCGGCGATCCGATCCCGGTCACATCTTGCGGGGCTGCCTCGTCTCACTGATGATCATGCACCCGGAGAGCAAGGAAGGATCTGTCATTGCGAGCCATCACTGTTCGAGACCGCGACGCGGGCGTCGCCGGGTTCACCCCGGTGGAGCTGCCCTACCCGCACGCTGCCGAAAACGACGTCATCGTGCGGGTGCACGCCGCCGGCTTCACGCCGGGGGAGCTGAGCTGGCCGGCCACCTGGACCGACCGCGCGGGCCGCGACCGGACGCCGAGCGTGCCCGGTCACGAGCTCTCGGGTGTCGTCACCGAGCTGGGGTACGGCACCACCGGCCTGAGCATCGGGCAGCGGGTGTTCGGGATGGCCGACTGGGCGCGCGACGGCTCGCTCGCCGAATACACCGCGGTGGAAGCGCGGAATCTCGCGCCGCTGCCCGCGGAAGTCGACCACATCGTGGCCGCCGCGTTGCCGATCTCCGGGCTGACCGCGTGGCAGGGCCTGTTCGACCACGGCCGGCTCGGCACCGGTCAGACAGTGCTCATCCACGGTGCCGCCGGTGGTGTCGGGTCGATCGCAGTGCAGCTGGCCCGGGAGGCCGGGGCAAAGGTGATCGGCACGGGCCGGGCCGCGGACAGGGAGCGGGTGCTCGAGTTCGGCGCCGACGCGTTTCTCGATGTGCAGTCCGATCGGCTCGAAGACGTCGGTGAGGTCGACGTGGTGTTCGACGTGATCGGTGGCGACGTTCTCGCCCGTTCGGCCGCGCTGGTGCGCGCCGGCGGCACGCTCGTCACGATCGCGATGCCACCCCAAGTCAAGCCCGCCGACGGGCGAGCCGTGTTCTTCGTCGTCGAACCAGACCGTGTCCGGCTCGCCGACCTCGCCGAACGCGTGCGCGCCGGACGCCTCAAACCGATCATCGGCACTGTAGCGCCACTTGCCGAGGCACGCGCCGCGTTCACCTCGGGCGTGCGCACGCCCGGCAAGACGATTATCCGAATCACCGAAGACTGAACAGGACTCCCTCATGATCGCAAAGCGGATCACCGCAAGTGCCCTGGCGCTCTCGGTGCTGGCCGGAGTCACGGCCTGCACCGCTGCCGACGAGCCGACCGACCAGCCCGCCGCCACCTCGATGGCCCCGAACCCGAAGGACACGGCGGGAGCAAAGCCGCCCGCCGAATCCTTGACCCCCCTGATCCAGCAGGCGCTGCCGGACGTACAGGGCAAGACGTTCACCTCGGCGATCGTCGACTTCCCACCCGGCGCGGTCGCTGCGCCGCACCGGCACGGCCAGGCGTTCGTCTACGCATACGTGCTCGAAGGCACCGTGCGCAGCCAACTCGACGACAAGCCCATCAGCACCTTCCACCAAGGCCAGAACTGGGTCGAGCAGCCGGGCACCCACCACGTCCTCACACAGAACACCAGCCAGACGGCCCGCGCGCGGTTGCTGGTCGTGTTCGTGTCCGACACCGGAGACCCGCTCAAGGTCAACGACCCCCACTCCTGACGACTTGGCGCGGACACGGCGTGCTTGACAGTTCGCTCCTGCGGAAATGACCGAACACTGGTTCCGCAGGAGCGAGCCGCCTAAGGGGCAGGGAACCGGAATCGTCACGACGTCGAGCAGTGAATTTGGGGTGGAATTTCGGCCCTGGCGAGCAGTATCACGCGACAAATAGTTGTTTTTTGGGCGCTCGCTACGGAAGGCTGAAGTAGATCGAAGGTCGATTGACGGAGGTAAGAATGAGTACTGACTACGCGCTGACCAACGCGTGGGAATGCGCGCAACGCAGGCTCAAGGGGTTGGAGGCTACCTACGACCCGACGACCCGGCGGCGCCTGAGCTCGCTAGGGCTTGCTCCCGGCTGGGCGTGCCTCGAGGTTGGAGCAGGTGCGGGATCGATCGCGCGCTGGATGGGGGAGCAGGTGGGTCCAACCGGGTACGTCAGCGCGGTGGACCTCGACATCAGCGGCCTGCACCACCTGCCCGCGAACGTCGAGGTGCGCCAAGCCGACGTTCGCGTCGACCCGCTGCCCGAGGTCGCGTTCGACGTCGTGCACGCCCGCCTGCTGCTCAACCATCTGTCCGAACGCGACGAGATCGTCGGCCGACTCGTGGCGGCCCTGCGTCCGGGCGGATGGCTGCTGCTCGAGGAGGGCGACATGTTCTCCAGCGGTGTCGTTGACGAGGATCCTGACCACGCTCGCGCCATGCGCACCTTACGCGACCTCCTCGCGAGTGCTGCCGACGTCGACTACGGCCGCAAGCTACCCCGGCTGGCTGTCTCCTATGGCCTCACCGAGGTCGGAGTCGAATGTGAAGTTCCATTCTCCGAAGGCGGTTCGCTCGGGACGGAATGGCTGGCATTGACCTTTGACCAGTTGGCCGAACGCGCCGGCGGCGACATCCTCGACCCCGAGACGGTCGGGCGGTGGAAGGAGAAGCTGACACGACCGAGTTTATGGTTCGCTTCGCTCGGCGTGGTGGCAATGAGGGGCCGGCGCCCGGCGGCGTGAGCCGTCATTTTCGGCTGCTGCGGGCACGCGGGGAGGGCCCGGCTTCTCGGGTGTACAATTGTGCTCGCCGGCGGCCGATCAGGTGATGTCGAAGCGGTCCGGGTCCGGGAACACCGACGCGTCGCGGTTGGTCGAGAGCGCCGACAGCAGCCCTGTCTCGCTCTCGGGAATGGTCACGTAAGCCAGCTCGATCGCCGAACCGGCGAAACGCGTCGGCAGGATGTTCACCGGGGACTCGAACCGCAGCACCTCTTCCACGACGTTGTCCACCAACGAAAGATCGGCGCGCGAGGCGGCGAGCTGGTCCGGCGAGGTCAGCAAGCGCAGCCCGGCGTTGGCGATGAGGTGCACCGACGTGTCGTGCCGGCGATCAACAGCAGCACCGAAGTGGAGACCAGCTCGTCCGCGCTCAGCCGATCACCGTCCTCATCGGACGCCGCGACGAGTTCGGAGAGAGCAGGTCTGCCCCGGGATTCGCACGCTTGCGTTCGATCAACGCGGTCAGGTACTCGGCGGCTTCCGCCCGCGCCTGGTAAAGCCCGTCGCCGATTTGGGCATCGTTGATTTTGCTGGGCCCAGCCCCAGAACACGCTGCGGTCCTTCTGCGGGATGCCGAGCAACCCGGTTCACCAACTTGTGCAGCCGCGTGCGGTCAGGCGGGTCGCGATCTTTGGCGGGCCGACTACCCGTCGCGCCCGGCCCGCGCGGTCGAGCGCCGATTTGCGCTCGTTCGACGGCCAGCGATCGTCGGCCACAGAACAGTGACAACGTCTTCAGGGATATGTGCGTCCATCTCGCCGCGGTAGTAGCTCGCAAAGTAGGAGCCGAAGCATAATGTCGAGATGGTGTGGACGTCGATGTCGGCTCTGACGGCGCCCCTCGCCCGCAGCTGTGTCAGCACGATTTGAATGAATTCCACGCGTGGTCGGACTACGTGCTCGCGCAGGATATTCATTAACTCTGGCGTGCGGATGGACTCGGCGGCGAGGTTCCCTATCAGCATCATGGCGTCGGCGCTATAGCTAGCGGGGTCGACATAGCGGACGGCTTCTATGAGCGCGTCGATTGGCTCAAGGCGATCCAGATCAACCGCGGATAAGTTGCCCTGCGTGCGGAAACCGTAGTCCAGGGCGTCCACAACCAGGTCGAACTTGTTCTTCCACCGTCGACGCAGAGTGTTCCGACCGACCTTGGCATCGGCAGTGATGTCTTTGATGGTCATTTTGGAATAGCCGTCCACGACCAGCCGTCGGCGGGTGGCCCGGAGGATTGCCCCATCCAAGGCGGCGTCGCGAGGCCTACCGCCAGGGCCAGTACGGTCTGGTTCGTCCAAGTAGTCCGTCATGCGACGCCGCACTCCACCTTCCATATGCGTGTTGACCGGTGCCTCTAAGAAATATCTGTGCGTCTGGTAGCGGGTATCAGCCGGCAAGTCAACTCGAACTGCGTCGCGAGGTAGCGACCGTTCAGCGCGGACGCTTCGTGGGTACGTTTGTGGGGGAGGCGAGCGCGCCCAGGCCTCACTGCATGTACACCCTCGTTGATCTCGTCCGGGCTGCAATCCAGCGCGGTGTGTGGTTGTAGCCGCGCAGCGCGAACAACCGCTTACACCCTCCTCTACGTTCACCGTCCTATCAGCGTCAGTCAAAGATCGGTTCTTACTTCGGCTGAGGGCAATCCGCCAGCGTGAACCTCAAACAGACGGTAATCCAGCTTCGACCGGGCCGAACGCGAGAGGCCATCGCCCGCAATCCTGCATTCGCCAATCCGGGCCGGGTCAGCTCCGCATGGCCCGGCGCGCGTTCGCCGCGTCGTCGTCGGAGGCCGCCGCGAGCGCGCGCCGGTCGGCCTCCCGCGCCGACTGATACCGCGCCACCTCCGCGGCTTGCCGGTCGTCGTCCCAGCCGAGTTCTTCGGCCAGTACCTCGGCCACGTACGGCGCGGCAGCCAGTCCTCGGTCGGGAGTCTCCATGAAGATTCGGGTGCGCCGCTCCAGCACGTCGTCGAGATGCACCGCACCTTCGTTCCGGGCGGCGTAGTGGAGCTCCGCCGTCAGATAGTTCGGCGCACCCTTCACCGGGCGAACCCACTCGGGCCTGTCGGCCATCACGTCGAGAAGGTCCAGCGTGAGCGTGCCGTACCGGCCCAGGAGATGGTTGATCTGGGGCTCGGTCAACCCTGCCTCCGCCGCCAGCGCGCGCCGCTGGTTGAGCAACGCGGGGTAACCCGAGGCACCCAGGATGGGCAGTCTTTCGGTCTCCGAGGGGGGACGGTGCGTCCCCCACCAGCGGTAGCGGCGTCGACGGCGTCCCTGGCCATGATCCGATAGGTCGTGTACTTGCCGCCGACCACCGTGACCAGGCCAGGCGGCCCCGTGATCACCGAGTGGTCACGAGACAGGCCGGCGGTACTGGAAATGCGTCCGCTGACCAGCGGGCGAAGCCCGGCGTAGACCCCGACCACGTCCGCGTCGCGCAGCGGCCGCCGCAGCCAACGGTTCGCCTGGTCGAGCAGATAGTCGATGTCGGCGCGAGTGGCAGCGGGGTCGTCGCGAGCGTGCGCCCATCTCGTGTCCGTCGTCCCCAACAGCCAGAAGCCGAACCAGCGCCGGATCATGAAGATGCTGTCGTCGGTCTTGGCGATCAATCCGGCTCGCGCCTCGAATGGCAATATGCCAGCTCCACTTTTCAGTCTGATCCGTGCTGGCCGATGCGTGCACCGGCCAGCGCCCGAGCCCGCCTCCCTCTGGGCGTGCTGGGATGTGTGCGCGTGGGAGTGAGGCCCTCGTCCGTGGCGAGTTGAGGTTTTTGAACTTCATGCGCTCGTTGAGTCTCGGTTCATCGGTGGTCCGACGCGAGTCGGGCGAGGTTGTCGAGTGCGGTGATCGTGTCGGCTTCGGGCATTGTGGGTAGCAGGAATGTGTAGCGCTCGACGCCGGCTTTGTCGAATCGCTTGATCGCGTCGGTGTCTGTGGAGCCGTCGCCGAAGACGGTGAACGGTACGTTGGTGCGGCCTTGCTCGGCGAGCCATTCGCGGACGCGGCGGATTTCGTCGGCGGAGGTTTGCTGGGTTGGCAGCCAGGCGTCGCCGTGGCGGGCGAGCCGGCGCAGCGCGGCCGGGCTCCCGCCGCCGATGTAGATGGGCGGGTGTGGGGTCTGCACGGGTTTGGGCCAGGCGAAGATCGGGTCGAAGTTCACGTGTTTGCCGTGATACTCGGCCTGCTCCTGGGTCCAGATCACCTTGAGCGCCTCGATCTGCTCGTCGATCCGCGCACCGCGGGTCTTCGGGTCGATGCCGTGGTCCTCCGTCTCTTCGCGGTTCCAGCCCACGCCGACACCGAATACCACCCGGCCGCGTGACACGAGGTCCAGTGAGGCGACCTCTTTGGCCGTGTAGAACACGTCGCGCTGGACGAGTAGCGCGATGCCCGTGCCCAGCACGAGGTTCGACGTGTTTACCGCGGCTGCGGTGAGTGCCACGAACGGGTCCAGCGTGCGGTAGTAGTGGCGCGGGAGCTCGTCGTAGCGGGGGTGCGGGCTCTTCCGGTCCACCGGAATGTGCGAATGCTCAGCGAGGAACAACGAGTCGAATCCGCGCTCCTCCAGTGCCTCTCCCAGCACTGTGGGGCGGATGCCTTCGTCGGTTACAAACGTGGAGATCCCAAATTTCATATCTTCCTTCTACCAGATGGGCCACGGAAATGCTTCCCCGCGAGACACTTGCGGGTACTGCTGGTTGGCACAAAACGCGGCGCTCTCCCCTTGGGCGCTTGAGATCCTCGACCCACCGGTTTGAGCGACCAACCCATCCCCCTCAGTGCGGGCACGACTCATCGTCTGGAGCCGCCGTTTGCGGTTGATCCAGTTACGATTCCAGATATTCGGGCGCGGCTGGATATTGCCTCGTCGCGTCAGCGGCCGCCCTGTTCGGACGAGGAATTCGGCGGTCACGACCACCACTTGCGACGTAGCCGTCGTCAAGGCGTTCGGGAGCTGGACCGGTAAAGGCGTCGACAGTACCTGATCCTGAACGCGACTAGCGTCGAGAACGTGTCAGTGGGCCACCGAGGCTCACGAATTCGCCATGCTTTCGAAGGTCTTTTGCAGTCGCTACCCAATCCGTTCTGTGTCGAGGTTCGAGGGTGCCTATGTCGACCCTGGAATGCTCACTTGTATCCATGCCGAGCGGCTTCCCGCCCGCTTGATAGATGCTGCAAAGCTGTGCCAGTTGGCACATTTTATCGTCAATGTGATCCGAAAGTCGGACTGCGGCTTGCTTAGTAAAGACCGCCTATATTTTTCGGAAGGATGGTCCGCGAAGGCCGACCGCCCGCATGCGCCCGCGGCGAACGGTCGGCTCGAGGAGCAGCGCGGTCGGTCGGGCGGAGCTTCCGGTCGCGCCGTCCGGCCTCGGCCCTTACTGGCCCTCGGGGTCTTCGCCGGTGGTGTCCGGGTCGAGTTTGGAGACTTGGTAGAGGGCGATGGCCCAGCCGTTTC